>JADFHU010000002.1 GCA_022567055.1 Planctomycetota bacterium | reverse complement strand
CTAGATGACTTTCACGGGGAGCGACTCAGCGAAGGCAGATGACCTGTTGGGCAGCCCAATGTGCCCTCCGCACACAAGATAAGAACGGTGGCAAACGCATCATGAAGAAACTCCTGAGTATTGTTGTTTTGACCTTTGTGGCACTCTGTGCCTGGCTCGTCGTTGACCTGCTCCGTCACGGCGACTGCGCCCTCCACGGCCGGTGCATTCTGCTCCAACAGACCGTCCCTACCGCAACGGCAAAACCGAAGACAACCGTGACGCCTCCCCAAGCCCGGTCGCAACCGACCTTGTCGGCCGATCCCTCCAGTTACAGCGCGCAGGACGCCGAGCACAAGATCATTTGGCTAGGTTCCAGCGAAAAGGACACGGGATTCAAGTTCGAGTTGGAACTGACCACCAAAGGTGCGGCCGTCCACAGGGCCGTTTTCAATGAGTACGATCAGCGCGAAGCCGCGATGGATCCACCGCAAAAACTAATCCTGTTAGCTCCGGCCGTCACGAGGGGCGGAGCTCAGGTCTTTCCCTTTGCGAATAAGCAGTTGGTCCTGGTCGAACAGGGGCTGCAGATCGGGCTGCATCGACTCGACTGGCAACTCGCACCAATCGAGAGGGATCGTGCGGGAGGGGAGACCGCGCGTTTCACGGCAAGCGTCACCGACCAGGACGGCACGCCCTTTCTGGAAGTGGTCAAGACCTATCGGGTCCAGCCGGAAAGCTATCTCTTTGAATGTGATATCTCAATCTCCAATCTCTCTGATTCAAATCAAACCGTCCGCATGGGCATGGTCGGCCCCACCGGGCTCAAAAAGGAGGCCTTTAGAGGTGACATGCGTAAGGTGGTGGCCGCCTTTCGTAATGAGCGTGGCGGCGTTGACGCGGAACGAGTGGAAGTCAAACACTTGAAAAAGGCCAATGGACGCAAACAAATTGCCTCTGGGAATGCCGACTCCCTGCTCTGGACGGCATCCGTCAACAAATACTTTGCGGCGATTGTCGTGCCGGTCCCGGGTACGGATGGTAGCGTCGGACTTAGGAACGCCGGAACGGCCGTCTTCTATAATCCGGACGGCGATCTCAAAAAGGACAGCGGCACGGAGACCATTGGTTTCGACCTGGAAACGAGCGACACCCTCCTGGCCCCTGTCGGTCAAGCCGGCAGCACCAAGACGCACCGATTCCAGATCTACTTGGGGCCCAAGGACAAGGGCCTGTTCGACCGGAACAAACAGTTTCAGGAACTCGGCTTCGTCGAGACGATCGACTTCATGTCCTGCTGTTGCCCGGCCGGCATCATCAATCCCCTGACCTTCGGCATCCTCTGGTTCATGAAATTCCTCTACGGCTGGATTCCCAACTATGGTCTCGTGATCATCATCCTGGTGGCCCTCGTTCGCCTCGCCCTCCATCCGGTCACCAAGAAGAGCCAGATCTCCATGCACAAGATGAGCAAACTGGCGCCCCGGGCCGAGGAGATCAAGAAGAAGTACGGCAACAACAAAACAGAGATGAACAAGCAGATGATGGCGCTCTACAAAGAACAGGGCGCCTCACCTATCATGGGCTTTCTGCCGATGATGCTGCAGATGCCCATATGGATCGCCCTGTGGAGTGCTGTCAATGCCAGCGTGGATCTACGGGGAGAAGGCATGCTGCCCTTCTGGATCACCGACCTCTCCATGCCCGATGCCCTCTTTCCGCTAGGCATCCCGCTGCCCTTCTTCGGCACAATCGAATCCTTCAACTTGCTGCCCCTGCTGATGGGTGTCGCCTTCTATGCGCAGCAGAAAATGATGCCCGCTCAGGCGGCCGCCGCAGCCAATCCGCAGATGGCGCAACAACAGAAGATGATGCAGATTATGATGCCGATCCTCTTCCCCTTGATGCTCTATACGGTGCCGTCGGGCGTCAACCTCTACATCATGACCAGCACCTTTGCCGGCGTCATCGAGCAGAAGATCATTCGCAAACACCTCAAAGAGAAAGAGGAGGCGGAGGCAGTCGGTCTCGTGGCTGTGACGAGTAAGACCGGTGGCAAGGTCAAGAAGAAGAAGCCGAAGCCCCTCTACAAAAAGTAGTTCCGGGTCAGACTCGCTGGCTTCGGCGTTTCAACGTTCAGGGGCGGGCCAACGATCAATCTTAATCGTGCTGCTAGAGACCGATAGCCGCTTCGACCAGAATGCACGACCCACACGACACCATCTTTGCCATCGCCACGGCCCCCCATTCCGCCCGCACCATCCTCCGCATGAGCGGTCCGCAGGCCTGGCCCTGCTGCAGATCGATCGGGACCGGCTTGTCCGATCGAAAGACCAATGGTATCCGGCAGACCTCCATTAGGCTACTGGAGGAACTCAGTCTCGACGCCACGCTCTACCTGTTCTTCGAGCCCCACTCCTATACGGGTCAGACGGTGGTGGAGATGCACATGGCGACCAATGATGTGCTCAATGAACTGCTGTACTCACGCCTGGTCGGTCATGGTCTGCGACACGCCGCCCCGGGGGAGTTTACCAGTCGCGCCTATCTCAACGGCAAACTCGATTTGATGCAAGCCGAGGCAGTCAATGAGATCATCTCGGGCACGAACACCTTTCAGTTGGCTGCCGCGCAGCGCCTGCTGGGCGGCGCATTGGGGGCTCGCAACAAGACACTCCAGTCGAATCTGATGGACCTGCTCAGCTTGATCGAGGCGGGCATGGATTTTTCCGAGGAAGACATCGAGTTCATCTCCAGGACAGACACCATCGACCGCCTGGACACCCTCAAGGAGGAGTTCGATTCTCTGCTCGAGCGGAGCGCCCGCACTGAGTCTCTCCTGCACTTGCCCTCCGTAGGATTGACGGGGGCGCCCAATGCAGGCAAGAGCAGCCTGTTTAACGCCCTGCTCAAAAGCCGGCGGAGCATCGTCTCCGGGACCGAGAAGACCACGCGTGACGTGCTGGCCCAACCCTTCTCCCTCCCCTGCAACGAATGCGTCCTATTCGACTGCGCCGGTCTCTTGGCGGAGCCGCACGAGATCATTGATGTATTGGCCCAACAGGCCGCCCTAGAATCCCTCCATGCCTGCCAACTGGTCCTCTGCTGCGTCGATTTGTCCCGTGCGGACTGGCGGGACGACCCCTACGTTTTCAGACTCTTGCCACAAAAGAACCTGTTGCTGGTGGGAACCAAGGCCGACCGGGTAGAGGCATCCCTCCTGACGCAACGCCGTGTTGAACTCAGCCGACAACTCGGCCGAGAAGCGGTCGTTGTCTCCATACGAGACCCAGACAGCTTGGAGACGCTCGCCCACACAATCGACGACTTCCTCGGTGATAGGGGCGTCGCGGGATCGACGGGGCTGGCAGGATACTCCGACGCCGCATTGCTCACATCCCGCCAGCGACACAGCTTCGAGACGCTACGAAACAGTCTGGATCAGGCGCTGGACGCTGCGCGAGAAAACCAAATGGAAATTGTCGCCATGATGCTGCGTGAAGCCTGCCTCGCCATCGCCAACATGGGGCAGCATCTCGACGAACAGATCCTCGAAAGAATCTTCTCCAGATTCTGCATCGGAAAATAAGATGGACGACTATTTGTCTTTGACCTCAAATTCCACGTCAATCACGTCATCCTCGGTCTTGCTACCCGATCCTTCAGACTCTGGAGGCGTGGGGTCTCCCATCGGATCGCCCGCATCCCCGGTCGCAGCCTGCTTCTTGGCGGCCTCTTCGTAAAGAATCTTCCCAAGTTCCTGGCCGGCTGTGCTGAGGTTTTCGATCGCCTTGTTGATCGCGTCGACGTCTTCGCCCTTCACGACTTCCTTGAGGTTGTTGATCGCGGCTTCGAGGGTCGCCCGCGCCTCGGCAGAGACCTTCTCACCGTGCTCCTTGAGCGTCTTTTCAGTGGAGTAAATCACCTGATCCGCCTGATTCTTGACGTCGATCAACTCTCTCTTCTTCTTGTCCTCTTCGGCATGCGATTCGGCGTCTTCGGTCATCCTCTTCACTTCTTCGTCGGAGAGGCCCGAACTGGACTTGATTTCAATGGAGTGCTGCTTCCCTGTCCCTAAATCCTTGGCCGATACGTTGAGAATGCCGTTGGCATCGATATCGAAAGTTACCTCGACCTGGGGAACGCCACGCGCTGCCGGGGGAATCTCGGTCAATTGAAAGCGGCCCAAGGTCCGGTTGTCGCGCGCAAATTCCCGTTCGCCTTGCAGGACATGGATGTCGACCGTCGTCTGGTTGTCCGCCGCCGTCGAGAAGACCTCTTTCTTGCTGGAGGGGATGGTGGTGTTGTGATCGATCAGCTTGGTCATCACGCCACCCAAGGTTTCCAAGCCCAGAGAGAGTGGGGTCACATCCAACAGCAGGATGTCCTTGACACCGGCATCGCCCGCCAGCACGGCCCCCTGAATGGCGGCACCTAAGGCGACAACCTCATCCGGGTTGATACTCTTGTTGGGATCCTTGCCAAAGATACTCTTGGCGATTTCCTGGACCTTGGGGATTCGGGTAGATCCGCCCACCAGCAAAATTTCGGACAGATCGCCCGGTTGCAGCTTGGCATCCTGTAGCGCCTGTTCACAGGGCCCGCGCAGTTTTTCAAAGGTGTCGTCGCACAGCGCCTCGAACTTGCTTCGAGTGATGGTGATCTGCAGGTGCTTGGGTCCGGAGCTGTCCGCAGTGATGAAGGGCAAATTCACCGTCGACTCCAGTTGGGCACTCAGTTCACACTTGGCCTTCTCAGCCGCCTCTTTCAAACGCTGATGGGCCATGGCGTCCCCACGGAGGTCGATGCCCTCCACCTTCTTGAACTCGTCGGCCAGATGATTGATCAGTACTGCATCCAGGTCGTCTCCGCCCAGGTGCGTATCGCCATTGGTGCTGAGCACTTCAAAGACATTGTCTCCAATATCCAGGATAGAGACGTCAAAGGTGCCTCCGCCAAAGTCAAAGACCGCCACCTTTTCGTTTTTCTTCTTTTCCAAACCATAGGCCAAGGCAGCCGCCGTCGGCTCGTTGATGATCCGCTCCACCTCCAGGCCCGCTATCTTGCCGGCGTCCTTGGTGGCTTGCCGCTGCGAGTCGTTGAAGTAGGCGGGCACTGTGATAACGGCCTTTGTCACTTCCTCGCCGAGGTAATCTTCGGCGGTCTTCTTCAGGTCCTGCAAGACCATGGCGGCCACTTCGGGCGGCGTATACTCTTTACCCCGAATATCGACCTTGACCAGTTCATTGGCCCCACCGGTCACCTTGTAGGGTACGATTTTCTCTTCGGAACCGACTTCGTTGTGACGTCGTCCCATGAAGCGTTTGACGGAGTATACGGTGTTTTCCGGATTGGTCACCTGCTGATGACGGGCAATCTGGCCCACGAGTCGCTCTCCCTTTTCCGTGAAGCCGACGACTGAGGGTGTCAGCCGTGATCCGGAGGAATTGACCAACACATTCGGCGTCGAGCCTTCCATCACCGCGACAACCGAGTTGGTCGTCCCCAAGTCTATTCCAATGACCTTAGCCATAACCATTTCCTTTCGCTAGTGCCGTCTGGGCGATTCTTCTTTGCTTGGGCTCTATCTGAAAACCCCACCTGGCTTCGAGCGGCTTATTTTCCGCCTGACTACATCCGGCTGCATCGACGATAGAACCAACATCGCCTGCTTCGCCGTCTTTGTCAGGCGAAAAATCGCTCGCTCTCGGGCCGACGCCGGAGTCTTCAGATAGAGCCTAGTCTCGGGCGGAAAACATCTGCACGCGAGACCGCTGCATTAGCAAAGCAAAGAGTGTGCCAAGAACAATGGAACCCACCGGATAGGCCGTATCTATTTCCCTATCAATATCTTATGTCAATTACAGGCTAAGAGAGCATCGCGACTCACCGCTCAGCATGCCAATTTGGCAGCCACGTCCACATGCCTTTTGGACAGCCCGGGGTGGGCGTTAGTCTGTGGGTCTGTGGCCTCGCTGGGCTACAAACCGACTACCGATTACCGATTACTGATTACTGATTACTGCCCTTCGGAGGCGATGGAAAACGAGGGGTATTCCGTTGAGATTGCGTTCGAGCTTAACAGGCCACCCAATCGCTATCAGTTCTGGCCTAGGGCTGACCGAATAATCTCCGCTCTGAGTGCGTCGCGATTGGAGGAATCAAGCGATTTTCCGTGGTTGATCTGCAAGTGGGCAGGCAAGGTCAGCATGAAGAGACGATTGATCTTGGCAATCGAGACATCTCGGTCTTCCGGCGCCTCGATCTTGAAAAGGGATCTGAGCTTGTCGATCGCCGGAGTGGACGCCCCCAGGTATTTCTGCATGTTAATGCCCAATCTCAGATGACTGAGCAAGAAGAGCGCTTCTTGTGAACTGATCAAGTGGGCATTTTGCAGCAGCGCCATGGCTCTGGATATCTTGTCGTCGAGGGTGTTCACCTGCTCACCCAAAAGCGTTTTTCGAGCTGAGATCTCATAGTCCACGATTTCAGGAATGACGCGTTTCTCAAAATCGTAGATGATGGAGGCCTCAGAGACACCCAGCGTGACCTGATTGGACACCTGGTAGAGATCGCTGACCGCTTCCGTTCCTTCTCCGAACAGCCCTCGCACCGCCAGATTCAGATCTTTGGCCGCGGCCAGAAACTTGTCGATGTGGCCGGTCATC
Organism: Planctomycetota bacterium; assembly: GCA_022567055.1. Classification (GTDB taxonomy): domain Bacteria; phylum Planctomycetota; class Phycisphaerae; order Sedimentisphaerales; family Anaerobacaceae; genus JAIPFM01. The sequence goes on along the minus strand of JADFHU010000002.1, from coordinate 26,565 downwards.
TTCAGAGCAGGCAAGTGCAACATGACCGAGGTCCGGATGCCACTGCCCAAATTCGTGGGGCAAGCGGTGAGATATCCATACTGGGAGCAGAACGCATATTCCACCTTGCTCTCAATCTCGTCGTCGATCCGGTTGATCAGTTCCGCGCATTCGCTCAGCTGACAGCCCGGCTTCAGGACTTGGATGCGAAGGTGATCCTCCTCATTGATCATGCCCGTGAAGAATTCGCGACAGGCGATCACGGCCCCCCTGGGGCCTTTGCCCATCGCATGATGACGACTGATCAAGTGACGTTCGACCAAGAAATCGCGGCTCAGATCCGACGTCTCATCGACACTGACGTAAATGAGCTTGTCGCCGAGATCAATGGACATGAGAGTCTCTTTGAGTTGGCTGAGGATTTCGGTCTTTTCCTCGATCGAACAGCGACTCACAAAAGAGTGACCTGCCAGATTCCTGGCCAGACGAATCCTGGAGGATATCACGATGTCCGACATCGGTCCGGAACCACTCAACCACTCATTGATGTCTTTGCTAAAATCGGTGAGCTTCATAGAGACCCATCTCTGCTTTACGAAACCGGCGGCTTCTTGCCGGTCCCCATCTGCTTCAGCTTGTCACGCAGTTGGGCGGCGCGCTCGTAGTCTTCCAACTTGACCGCACTTTTCAGCTGTTCTTTGAGGTTGGCGCGTGCTATCTGGTTCTTTACGTCTTGCGGGACCCGTGCCGGCACCTTGCCACAGTGGCTCGTCTTGCCGTTGTGCGCCTGTTCGATGAGCGGCAACAGCGCCTTTTCAAACAGTACATAGTCATTGGGGCACCCCAGAACGCCCTCTTTTCGAAACTGACTCAACTGGAACCCACACTGGGGACAGGTGGTCTCTGATTCGGTGAGCCCCATCAGTTCGTCGTCCGTCGGCTGCGAGCTGAGCAGGTTGCCCAGCAGTTCATTGACGGAAATCTGACTCTTGGCGGCAATGCCCTGCTGCACCGCACACTGCTCACAAAAATGGAGTTCTGTCCGCACACCATTGGTGATTTCGGTCAGATGTATCGTGGCTGTCTTTTTACTGCATATCTGGCATTGCATAGCTAGGACATCGTCCAAATATCGTTTTCTCTACAGCTAATCCCCGAAGCGATCCCGGAGCTGCGCCTGGACATTCTGGGGAATCAGATTGGAAAGATCACCTCCCAAAGAAGCGATTTCTCGGATCAGCGTGGAGCTGGTAAATCCATAGCGTTCACTGGTCATGATGAACACCGTCTCGATGCTGGCCACCGCCCGGTTGGTCATGGCCAGTTGAAACTCATATTGCACATCGGTCAAGCTGCGCAGACCACGCAGAATGACATTGGCCTGCCGTTTAGAGGCGTACTCAACCGTCAGCCCGTCAAAGCTCTCAACGGACACGTTGGGCGTATCTGCGATCAACTCGGCAATCATGTCCACCCGTTCCTTCGGGCTGAACAGTTGATTCTTATGGGACTTGTGGACCACCGCAACGACCAATTCGTCGAATAGCGGCACCGCTCGATGAATCACGTCCAGATGCCCATTCGTCACGGGATCAAAAGACCCTGGAAATATGGCTCTGACAAAGTTTTTAGCCATGCTGCTGCCGTCCAAAACCCTACGCCCACCATCTTCCATGGGACCGATAATTATACCGACTCCCCCGATAGCAATCAAGGTCGAGTACTGATGACCATGCCCCTTCCAGGACGAACGCCATTCGTCGAGGACGAGAATCTTCGCACAACCGGTCCCTTACTCAGGAAACGTGTCAATGTCGGCTTGTGGCGCGCCAACCAAATAGATGCGGTTCTTGCCGCTTCGTTTGGCCTCCATCAGCGCAGCATCTGCCCGTTCAAAGAGTTGGTCAATGGTGGACCCATCACTGGGAAAACTGGCAAGGCCGCCACTGATGGTCAGCACACCTTTACCGCCTGGACCGAGCAAGCGCAGCTCAGATTCCTCCAAGGCCCTTCTGAATCGCCTGGCGATGAAAATGGCCTCCCGGGGATGCGTGGCCCCGACAGACCGGCGGTCTGGCTGCGGCACGGCCTTTTTGCCTGAAGCATCCTCCCAGAAAACCACGGCAAATTCGTCTCCACCGATGCGTCCGACCACGTCGTGGGCTCGACAACAACGGGACATCAGGAGGGCGGCTTCCTTCAGGACACGGTCACCGACGGGATGACCGTAGACATCATTGTAGTGTTTGAAATCATCAATGTCGTAGACGAGTAAGGTGACGCGGCCTCCCTCCCTGCGGGCCCGATCCAGAATCTGTTTGGCAAACTCCCAAATATACCGTCTGTTCTTGAGTCCCGTCAGATCGTCTTCGGTGGCAAGTCTCTCCAATTGTCGCATGCGTTCTTCAACTCTGTCCAGGACGGTATCCGAGTGATGAGCAGGATGAGCACCTCCACAGAGTCTCTCTGTCTGTTCCTGGAGCCTGGTGGAGACCATGGGGTAGACCAGGTAGCCATCCGCAACGGGTTGTCCACTCCCATCCATTGCCTGGCCCGTGAGTCTCCGGGCGAGGGGCTCTTCCGTCATGCGGGCCAGAACAATGAGCTTGGCGCTCCCGTCGCCTCGAAGGCTTCTCAAGAGACCTGCCACCCGTTCTTGCCTGTCGGCGAGAACGACACCGATAGCCTGAAAGCCACCCTGTGAGGCCACAGTAACACCCTCCTTCAAGTCGGATACCACGACAAACCGGTCCGGATCCAGGGAGGGACCGTCCAGGAAGACCTGCTCGGCATCGCCAAGCACCAGTATTTTGCCCGTGACATCGTGCGGCCCAGCGGTCTGATTCAGCCCACGCATCCTCGTCCCCTCCACCCCGCAGTCTGGCGCTGGCCTCTCTGGGTGGACACCTGCCCCACGGCAGGCCGATTGGAACCCTGTGAACGAGTTGGATTACGCCGTAGGTCTATAGCCCACCGCTCCTCGAATAAGCCAAATCCATGGGTGAGAAATGAGAACAGATTCACGTCGTACCACCACGACGACTCCGTTTATCATAGTGGGTCGGCACGAAAAGTCAACTTAGGGCGTGCAAGACAGCAACTTACCGAATTATCCGCTCAGATCTAGGTTGGAGTTGGTCGTGATCGATTGAGCGAAACCGGAGGCGTAGTGTACCTACGTTTAGGTTTTCGCGCTTGAGGAACGGCTAAAGACGACCTGAAGATGAGATGGAGAATCGGCAAATTATGGTTTTGGGCGTCCCTGGCGCCCCTGCCTCACTCGGGCAAGACCGGCAGATCAGACAGATTCTTTTTAACCTGTTCGGCGTAGATACTGTGTGGATAGGATTTCAGGAAGCTGTCCAGCGTCTCTTTCGCCTCGAGCAATCGGGCCTTCTTCTGCTCCGCATCAGCTTGGGCGCGATAGAGTCCCATCTCCAACAGACCCAGTTCAAACATCGCTTCGATCCCGCCGTCGGTATTGGCAAACTGGCGGCGGTGGGCGGCCAACTCACGCAATCGCCTTTCGTCGTCTTCGATCAGCTTGATCTCAGCGAAAAGTACGTTGTCGCGCAGGCAGTCCTGGGGTCCCATTTCTTCCCGCAGATCGTGGAGTCGCTTCCCATAGTCCATATTGTGCGGATTGAGTCGCACGAATCTTGCCAATCGTTCGAGTGAGGCCCTGTCCTCTCCTCGGTTTTCAGTTCCAATGAGGGACAGCAGTCGATCCACTCTGGACTGTAATGCGACCAATTTTAGGCGGGTCATGACGGTCTTCGGGGGGGTCTGAAAGAGCGTTGCGATGGAATCCACCTCGGATGTGCCGGTCGGCATCTCCGCGAGGCGTTGCTTCAATAAGCCCTTGGTCTCTAGGGCCTGCGCTTCGGCGCGGTCAAACTGGCCCTGTCCGGCCCGACGCATGGCGATCCGCCACTGCGCTTCCAAGGCCTCGGGGCTTTTAGGGAATTGTTTGTCAAGAAGAAACCAAATAGTATGTGACCGTTCAAAGGGATAGTCACTGTAAAGATGCAGCATTTCCTTTTCTTGACCGAGCCGGGACACATCCTGGTTGTACTCACTCAGCAGGCCCTTGAAATAGAGGGTCGTGGCCATGCGCTTACTGGTCGATCGTCGGCTCACCAGGCGATCATGAAGCAACTTGGGCATCCACCACGGACGGGGGGGAATGATAAAGAGATCGTACTGCCGGGCCAGCGACTTCCGCTTCTCCAGAAAATTCAAGACGTCGGGGACCTCCAGGAGCTCAAACCACCCCGGCCATCGACCATAATCGCCGAGCTGGATCTGAATCTCTCGCTTCAATGCCTGACGCAAGGGGATGGGCTCACTGGTGTAGTATTCGCCCAGGTAGTCCCGAATGGTGGGATCCTCCATCCTGCGATCCAACGCGTCGGTGATACTGTGCGAATGAAACTCAGAGACCTCCTCCGGGTTGTTTTCGGCCACATGGATTTGAAACGCAAGTTCATCGAAACCGATCTTGGTTTCGAACACGATGAGGGTCAGGGTCAAAATGACACCTGTCGACATCCACACGAGCCCGGGTTTGTAGCGGGTGTAGTGCCCGATAATAAGTACGGCTCCGGCGATCGCCAGGCCGATGAGCCACGCGCACACCCAGGGAGAAAAGGAAAAACCCCACACCAGCGGCTCGCCGCCCCGGGCTCCCCCAAAATACGACCAGTAAATCAATTGAGGCGCCATACACAGCGCCACAGCGATCATCCGCGAACGGAAGCGTAACGGACGGCAAGCGACGCCAATGCAGCTCACCAGGAGGGTCGCCGCAAAACCGGGCAAATTGGCGAGGAAAAAGATGGCCAAGACAAAGGGAAGGCTATGACTAAAACTCATCAACAGGGCGACCAGGACGGGGGCGACGGCGAGAATACCCATCAGCGCCCCCAAGACCAAAATCTGCCAAGGATACTCGAAGATGCTTGCCCCGGACAAAACGAAACGATCGAGTCGACATGAGTCCAAGGTTAATGCCCGCGTTGAATCGAAAGAGGCAAACGAACCGGTCGCAATCTTCGACCAAAACAGGCAGGTGAGACAAAAGACGAGCATGGCCAAGAACCAGCATCTCTGCACGTTTTCGTGACTGTAGTGCAGCGTCGGGCCCACGGCCATAAAGGGCTTGGGTGTCATTGCAGGAGGTTTTTCGGGCCGTTTACTATCCATGCCTCAGATCCCATCACCCCTCGGGCGCGTTCATCAAACTGGGCCTTGGTCGTCATTCCACAACACCAGCAAAATACGGAATTTTAGGGGCATGCGCGAGCGCGTGCAACACCAAACTTCCGGGACAGCAGGGCAATCGCATCTTGGTGTCATGTTCAAGCACGTTGGGGTGTGGGACGCCAAGAATCTTAGAGCCCCTACGCAAAATGATCGTCGCACCGAGAGCGAGCGTTTCGTGCCTCTGGCAAGGAAGGCGAAGCAGGCCATCCGAGGATGGTCGATGGAGCCTGACGCCGTCCAGAGGGAGAATAAGCCGCTCGAATGCAGACTCATTTTGCGTAGGTGCTCTTAGCTCCGAACGGTCAAGTACGCAGTAATCAGTGATCGGTTTGGGCTGGAAAAACTGATTACTTTGCCACTGATTCCTGATCAAAGCCTTACGGAGGTCCGTGGCAGAGGACGAGAAAGGGGTCGTGCCGTCATCGTAAGTAAGATGCGATTGCCCTGTCCGGCGCGGGCCCCAGCCAAAGGCCGCATTCAGTACTCCATCATCATCTCGCCGTAGAGTCCTCCGCGATCACCGCGGCCACCACGTCCCGTGCGACCGCGTTTAGCCGGTGACGCCCCGAAGGCTCTAAAGTCCTCACGATCCTCACCGGCCAGCTTCCTGATTCTGTTAAAGCTTGCCGAGATGTCATGCGTCCAGCTGGCATTGGCGATGGGAGCACGCTCAATGAGAACACCATCAGTGGTGTAGAGCATGTCATGAGATATCTGAGCCCGAAGGGGTTTACCCTGTGCCCATCCGTCAACGCGAGCGGCTCCCACCAGAACGGCTCCCGTTGAGTAGTCAATGGTCTGAGGTTCGAGTTTGATCCCAAAGGGGTTTGCATACATCTGCGCTTCCATTCGCATCATCCTCGCCATGGCCGGGTCCATTCCCCTCATCAGCGGGTCCTCTTCCTCCTCAACTTCCATCTCACGGCCAATCCTCTCGCCGGGCTTCACCGAGAAAGTCTCCATGTTCCAGTAGCCCATGTCAAACTTTGCCACCACCACTGTGACCTGTTCTGTGGCGGCCTTGTAAGCCTTGGCGAAGAAGCGGAGCCGTTGCGGCACGTAGACCCGACTCGTTTCATCGGAGAAGGGGCTCCAGAGGATGACATCGTCGGCTTGGGCAATGTCGGCGTCACGGACATTACCTGTCCCGGCCACGGGATTGAGGACGCCGATGCGGACCCGATACCGATAGGTACGGCCTGGCTCCAGGCGATCATCATGGGCCCAGAACGTCAGCTCGTCGATGTCCGAGAATTCCTTGAACGGTGACAGCATCAGTTCATCCAACTTCGCATAGACATCGTCCACGGTGGGTTGGTTGCGCCGCGCGGTACGGCCGGGTGTTTCACCCTCCATCCCTTCGTAGTACAACTCAGCATCACCACCACGGCTATTCCGTGCGGATCGGGAACGACTCCCCCGTAGAGACCGCGCACCGCCAGATTCCAAGGATGCGTCGCCGCCCCTACTGCGACTTCGCGTTCGTCTGCCGCCCCCCTCGGCGCCGCCATACATGCCCCCCAAATCGGCCCCTCCGCCACGTCCGCCTCCCATCATTCCTCCAGGACCTCCCATACCTAACATACCTCCCCCTCCCATCATTCCTCCCATGCCACCCTGCCCACGACGTTGTTCACGGCTATTGCTACGCGCGCTCGTATGCGATTTCTTTTCGGCTTGCCGCTCCTCCTGTTTCACTCGTTTGATTTCCTTTTTTCGCATATCCAGAAACTCGTCGTGGAGTGAGGGCGGGAACCAATCCTCGTGGGCCGACGCGATGTCATAGGCGGGAGGTTGCAACAGGGCGGTCCGTATCTCCTCGTCCTTCAGTTCCAGGGCCCTGATGCGAATGCCCCCCGGCGGCAAATCCTCCGCCTTGGTGATGACGTGCATGAGCTCGTCGCGGTATTCGATGGCCAAGCGGGGCACATCCGTCCATGGACCCCAGGCGCCGTCCTCGCCCTGTTGTTGCCGCTGTAGATGGACGGCCGCGAATACGGGTTCCGCAAATGTTTCATCGCGCCACGGTTCGGGGAGGTCTTCCCCTGCAAAACTGTCATAAAATCGTTCGCGGAGGAGACTGACATCGAACGTCCCCTGGACCGTCACCAGATCCAAATCGTTGGGTTCATGCTGACCGTTCTCATAGGTATTCTCATCGCTCAACTCTTCCACGGGAAAATAGGCTGCCGCGCGAATGTGCCCAACCAGAACATCTGACACCTCGTCAATGGCGGGCAAGGCGTATTCCCGTTTCTCCTGCGTCTCTCCAGAGCCATGGCGGGGCAGAGGAGGATAAAAGGCGGAACTCACATGCTGCAACGGTCCCGCAAAGAGGCCTAGGAAACCCTGCTGCAAATCACCGTTAATGCCTTCTCTGATGGGGTCATCGGGGCCCAGCGGTTCGTCCCAGGGTCCGACATGGGCACTGGCACTATCCGCGGGTTCGGCCAGCCGGGTCTCGATCCGATTGGCAAACTTCACAAGAGCGGCATCGATGGCCTTGGGCGAAAGGTTCTCGTTGTCGAATTCCACCGCGTTCGGACTGAGCAGAACGCGGAACACAATCAGCACCAAGCCCAACACACCCGCCACAGCCAAAACGATCTTTTCGACATGTGTTTCGAAAACATGGCCTAATTTTTCTAGCAAATTTCCCATTTCTCAACCCTGAATTCTAAACTCAGCCATCCTAATAGCCCGCTTCCTCGTCCGCAAAATACGCCTTGACGACCGCGGGATAGATCGCCTCATATCCCTTCTTATCGAGAAGATACTCACAGATCAGATCCAAGTCGACCACGGCATCCTCGCCATAGCGATACAGACGATGCCTGCCGTTGCGACTGACAACCGTCCTGATCTTGCTCTCGAGAATCGTTATTTGATTGTGCTTGAGGGCTTGCTCAGCCTCCCGGCCATAGTATCCAATGAAGCTATGCTCTTTGGCGGAACACAGTTCCTTCATGAAATCTACGACATAATCGGCCCTCACGACCACAGACAGATTAAAATGAACGATATCGATGGCTTCGTCGCCAAACCTGTTGGTGCAGGGTGTCGTCATGGCGTCTTTCTTGGCCATCACGTATTTGAGAAGGCTCGCTTCACTGTTCGAACCCGATCGACGTGTGGACCGTGAACTGCCGCCGCCATAGCCGCCGCCATACGCCTCCTCGTATCCGCCGCCATAACCACCGCCGTATCCGCCGCCGTATCCGCCGCCATACATGCTGGCGCTTTTCTTCTGGAAGGAGATGCTGCTGATACGCTTGACCGGAGCGGTGAGGACCGTCGTTGAGGCCTCATTGCAGGCCCTAACAGTGGCGAACGCATCCTCGATAATCCAATACCCGAGCTGCCAATACCAACAGTCCTCCACGGCATAATTCGTGTCACCGTCGAAGGTGTATTCCAGCCAGAAATCGTACCCGGCGATGTCCTCAAGGCTGACATAGACACTCGATGACTGAGCCTTCTGCAGGCAGATCGCATCCTCAATCTCGTTCCAGTTGTTGGTTGCCGCCGTCGGGTATCCCTGCTCCATACCCTCATAGCCGCCATACAACTCTTCCATCATCATCTCTTCACGGCCGGACTGGCGCCCCCGCCCCCCTCCCCGTCCTCGTCCTCCTTTTTCACCGAGTTCCGCATCGGTCGGGCACTCCGTGGCATGGACAAGATCGACCATCTCATCCACACCCTCGGTGAATTTCCCTCCGAATTGCTCGAAAATAAGAGAGGAAGTGTCTCGGGGTTCGGGAAAGATGTTGTAGCTGAGCAAGGCGCGCCGGCCACACTGTTGGCTCAAATCCACGACGGCGTTGGCGTCGTCTACATAGCCTTGCTGAGAACGCTGCACAACTTCGATCGTGGCCGTGGACACAGCGCTGCTCTGCAGCCCTCTCAGTACACTGGCCTTGTCCAATGATTCGGCTTGAATCCTCTTCTTGAGATTGCGACTGAGCAACTCGGTAGGGATAAAGAGGAGCCCCGCCACCAGGGCCAGGCAGATCGGCGCCAGCAGGGCCAGATTGTTTCTGAAAAAACTCAGCTTCCCTAACAACGCCGATAGATCGGGCTTCTTAATGTCCATAATCGCTTACCGAAAAAGAGGGTACCGTTCCTGTTCGTTGACACCTTCATCACCTCATATAACCCATCATCATGCCGGCCATGGGGTCTTCGATGAAGGGCGCATCGTTCCATACGAGCTTGAACTTCAAGATGAACCATGAGTCATTCTTGACCTTCACGACTTCGCCTCGACGGTTGGTCTGGGGCTTGCCCCGGTCATCCAGTTTATCGACCGGGCTGATGACCTCTTGGGTCATAGGGTCCACCAACACCATATCCTCCTGTTGCGTGTAACCGAAGTTCGCCATTCCCTCCTGTTCCTCCGGCACACCGATGCCATAGGGCACCCTCACGTCCGTCACACTCGGATCGACAAATCCCTTGTCGAGTTGAAAATGGGTGATCACGCCCTTTTCGTAGAGACTGAAAGGAGCGTTGTTGGGATCCCCCCCGTCCAAATGCTGTAAGCGGGTGACAAACCCCCATTCTTCCTCAGGTCGGTTTTCCACGCCGCTTGGATCGAGCAGGGATCCAACATCCTTGTAGGGACTGTAGCCCTCGATGGTCACCAGGAAGCCGGGGATGGTCGGCGGAGCTTCTACGAGCTCCGTCCCGTAGCCCTCCAAGCCATACTCCATCTCATACTCCATCATCTGCATTTGCATCTCCATCTCCTCCTGCGACATCTCCATGCCCTCTTCCGCCATGCTCATCTGACCAAACACCGCAGTCGTCAGATCGGCGGCAAAGGACACGGCCATGGAAGTCACGAAGAGTTGCTTTCGCTCTTTCCTGGGAACCTGCTTGACGGCGTCGACATCGCCCGCTGCGAAGGCCGCATACAGGGCCTCTTGAGCGGGGTTGTTGTCAGGGCCGGGCAGCTCAGCGAGCACTGCCTCATGGACCTGGGCAATGGCATCGCGGTATCGAAATCGGGCAAACATCTCGGTCACTCTCTCCTTGTGCGACTCGAGACCGTCCCTGGTCTTATCGATAGTCGACTGCACGTCCTGAGCCTGGCTAATCGTAGAGGCGATTTGGCGACGTGCGTCGTCCTGTTGGTCATAGTTCACCTTATCGAGTACCTGCCGGCCCAGCGCCATAAGCGATACGAGAAATAGGAAGCAGGCAGCGGCCATGAAGAGCCTAATCTTCATGGCCCACGCCATACTGCGGACGACACTCTTGGGCAAGAGGTTGGTCTCTATTCTGGCCAGGCCCAATCCTTGGACCCCCAAACCATAGACCACGCCGAACTGGGATACGCTGTCATGAAACTTGGCCGCAGACACCCCCGGACCCAAGCGGAGTTGCTTGAACATGTCGGGCCGCTCTACGGGAACCTGCAGCGTCTGCTGGAGATACTTCAGCAAGCCACGGAGTTTCGTCCCGCCGCCCATGGCCACGATGCGGGAGAACCGGGCATTGGCGTTGGCGCTGGTATAGAACCCCAGGGATTTCTGGACCTCGCTGGCCAACTCCGTAAACACGGGCCGCATGGCCTGAAAGATTTGCCGTGCATACTTACTCACGGCCGCCGTCCGCTTGAGCTTTTCTGCCTTCTCAAAATTTATCTTGAAGGCATCGGAGATCGCCTGCGTGAAGGCATTGCCCCCCACGAGGATACAGCGCTGCCAGACCGTGGAGCCCGTGCACACGACGAGATCCGTTATTTCGGCGCCAATGTTGAGGACGACGACCGGCCGGTCTTCCGACTTTAGGAGGCTGGGCCGGTCATAAAGCAAATAGTTATACAGCGCCATCGGGGCCATCTGCACGTAGGCGACGGGCAAGTCCTCCCGATTGAAGTGCTCGAGTTCCGCATTGATGATTTCATTCTTGATGGCAAAAAGCCCGACTCGCTTTTCCGGGCTGTCCTCCGCTGTCATCAACTGCCAATCCCATTGGACTTCATTCAGGTCAAAGGGAATCTGTTGGGCGGCCTCAAACCCCACGATCTCCGGGATCTTTTTGGCCTCCACCGGTGGCAAGGTGACAAATCGGGCGAAACTGTTTTGGCTCGGCACGGAAACGATGACATCGTCTACGGCGATGTCATGCCTTTCCACCAGCTTCCTCAGGCTAAGCGCAATGAGTTCCTCACGCTCCGAGGGACTGACTCCCTTGCCCGACAGCACTTTCGAGTGCTGAATCGTATCAAAGGCGCCCACCTCCACACTATCGCCCACAAGGGCCAAATAGAGGGCCTTCAGGGAGCTGTTGCCGATGTCGACAGCCCACACCGCATCAGATACGGATGCCATATCCAACCTCCCGCCATGAAGATTTGACGAACGCTTCGCGGCCGTGTACAGTAGGCCAAATGAAGGACGGATTATAACACATAACGCTCGCGGTTTCTACAGCGACCCCTAGCTGAATAACCCACCATTTTGAAAGCCAATAAAAGCGGGACGACACTCCCGAATCTCAGTCCCCTTGAGCCTCTTTGTTCCCAGAATGTAAACACCATGCCCCACCTGGAGACGCTTGTTCCGATCAGAGATTATACCATTAGAGCAGAAAGAGGGCACAAAATCAAGTCTGGCGCCAATATGGCTGACCCCCTAGGACAGCCGGCGCCGGCTGTCCTAGGGGGTCAGTTGACCAGCAGGTTTCCACGTCCGGCCGTCACCCACGGCACTCCGGGATCACAAGCATGAGTGAACGCATCCTCGAACACTGTCCCAGATGTGGCGCGGCAGGCCTCAGTCGCCCCAGTGTCAACAAAGTGGTCTGCCCTCAGTGTAAGTTTCAGCTCTATCTAAATACGGCCGCTGCTGTGTGTGCCCTGATTCAAGACGATCGAGGCAGACTGCTGGTCACCGTCCGAGCGAATGACCCCAAGAAGGGGTTTTGGGACCTCCCCGGCGGCTTTGTTGATCCGGACGAGTCCGCGGAACAGGCCGTCATACGAGAAGTCCGGGAGGAACTCGGACTCCGGGTCTCTTCCACCCACTATCTCTGCTCCCGGCCAAACGCCTATCCTTTCGGGGGCATCACTTACAGAACACTTGATCTGGCCTATGTCTGCCGGGTGGAATCGGCCCAGCGGGCCGTCGCGGCGGACGATGTCCAGGGCATCGTATACTGCCGCCCCGCCGAACTCGATCCCCATAGATTCGGCTTTGACTCCATCCGTCAGATCGTCGAGTTTTTCTTCAAGAGGATCCATCCTCTTTGAGACTGGCGCGAAGTCGAAACCATCGACTCGTCCTGCCCAACAGTCGGTGCAACCCCGACGACCGCCACAACTCACTCCAGCACAACCAAACCACAGAGGATTTGAAACGTATCCTTCCTTTTTGGCCGACAGTGTGTGAAAAAACTTTCGATATTTTAGTCAGCAAAAGGGATCGGCAAGAAATAAGAAGAAATGACGGAGAAAGGTTGATGATCCCATGAGTTCGAGGAAGCATGAGGTAATAGACGCCCCCCATGACATCTTTGTGATCAGTGATTTGCACCTGGGCGACCGGTCCGCCAAGGATCGCTTTGTCCTCGCCGGAAAAGAGAAGGTGCTCAATGGATTCCTCGATCACGTACAGAGAGAAGAAGGCCACCTCATTATCGGCGGAGACCTGTTCGAACTCTGGCGATACCCCCTGGAACAAGTCACGGACCAGTGGCAGGACCTCTTGCAGCGATTCCAAGAGATGGGTGCCCTGTTCATTCCGGGAAACCACGATGCCACCGTGGCAGATTCGGAAGCGCGTAAGCTACACCCCTTCTATGAATCCGTGACTGAACCCTTCACCACGCAGGTGGGTGAGAGGCGCGTCCGCTTCATGCATGGCCACGAACTAGACCCCTTCCAGCCCCGCTACGTCCAGAACTGGGGCAAACACATGGGGATCTGCGCCTCCCTTTTCGACCTGAAGGACGCACTGCTCGATCTCACGAATTATGCCCTGCCGGATGTGCTGTATGACTTGGGTGAGCACATCCTGCGGGTCTGGCATCTACTGGCGGGGAACGACCGACACTCCATCCACCGAGATCTCTGCCTTCCGCAGGAACACGCGGCGTCCTACTCCCTCCGGGTTCAAAAAATGCTGTCCCGCTTTCTCATCCATCTGGAGGGGAGTCAATACGACCTTGCGGTCGCCGGCCATACCCACAAACCCGGACAGTTCGGCCGTTGGTATTACAACAGCGGCTCTTGGACACGGCCCGCCAACAATTTTCTCAAGATCTGGCCCGATGGGCACGCTCAGGTCTTTGATTGGACTCAACAGGGTGAGCGGGCCAACGATACCCTGATCTGGGACCATCCCAATTGCCAACAGTCCCGGGACGCAGCGTAGAAAACAGGGGATAACCGGGACACAAACTCCCAGCCGAAAGACTCGAAAAATGTGGCGAGGCTGTTGAAGTTGCCTGCACCTCAGACGAACGGGCGAATCGCTTCACCCAGGACACGCTACTCTAACAGCACATTTTCACGCGATTGATCCCAGTAATCAATCGAACGTGATCTTCTGAGTGCCAACTCCAACCACGCCTCGAGCCACATCCCCCCCATGGCTTCCATTCCTAAGACAAGGCCACTTCCCTGCAGCCCCTTGTTGCCCTTACTTACAGCCTGATGCTTCATTGGCTTCTATCTTCAACGACTGGGCTTCGGTGTGATTTGTGACACTCTTTCTTAAAGAATTCCTCTGTTTCTGCCGACGACAGGGGTCGTGCTCTGTGGCGACGGCGCGTGCCTCTATAGAGAGGACCGACCTTGGGAAGACTTCGCAGCGTCAGAATTTTCTTGCCTCCGGGTACAAACTTTGACTAGAGTCGCGCCGTAGAAGGAAAGACTGGGTTCGTCGGCAAATCATGCCGGTAGCTAAAAAAACGGGGTACACATGTTTTGGGACCTTCGAAAGAGAAACATGATCCGGACGATATGGATCTTTGCTCAGACGATGCTAGCGGTCACGTCGCTCGCCGCGGTCACCTGCTACAGTCCTGACGGACACATCGCGGTTGAACCGGTGCTGCACGGTTGCTGTTGCGAGCAGCACGACGGAGCCCCCCAGCGCTATGTCTCCGCCCCTTCGTCTCGATCTGAATCACACGAACACTGTCAGGATGTGCCTTTAGATATGGCCGTCAAGGCCGATCCTCGCCGCAATTCCACCGACGACTCGCCCCTCCCCTCCCATGGCAAGCATGCCGTGATCGCCGGGCAGACCGGTCGTAACTCTTTGTCACACCAAGGCATCACCCATCCCGCGGCACGGCCGCTGGGGCACAGATCCACAGACACGGTCGTCCTACTGCTCTGATCCACCCTGATCGGGAGATCCTCGAAAGGCGCCTGTCCGGGCACGCTAGGGTCTCTCCACTCGCCTGCGTCCGGCCACGCCTCAACGGAGACGGACATCTCTCGCATCGCCCTGAACTGGCCCTGACTGTCGAGATCCGTCGGACGCGCAGGCTGACCTCCTAGTTCAGTTAAAGACCTACTCGTAATGCCACCCCAAGGAGTCAGGCATGGCTGAGATGATTAAGTCAATGACTGCATTGCTGTTATTACTGTCCGGATGTGCGACGCCCAGTCTGGAGAGCAGTCTACCCTCGAAGCGTCCCCTCGGGCAATCGCATGCAACATTTGTCCCACCCTTAGCAGGAAACGAAAATACTCCGGCGCCACTGGATCCGACAGACATCGGCGGCGAGCTAACCCTGGACGAGGCCGCGGCCTTGGCGCTGCTCCACAATCCCCAGTTGCAGGTGTTTGCCTGGTCGGTCCGTGTGGCCGAGGCCCGGCGTCTACAGGCGGGCCTGCGGCCCAACCCGGAGTTGGACATCGAAATGGAGAACCTGGCCGGCACCGGTGCCTTCGAGGGAACCGGCATTGCGGAAACGACGGTCGGTATGGGCCAACTGATCGAGGTGGGCGGAAAACGCGCCAAGCGTACGCAGGTGGCAGCCTTGGAGAGCGAATTGGCGGGATGGGACTATGAGGAAATGCGTTTGGCCGTATTCACCGAGGTTGTCCAGGCCTTCACAGAGGTGTTGGCGGCACAGGAAAGAGGCCGCGTCGTCGCTCAACAAGTCGACATCGCAGAGAAGGTCGTGCACGCGGTGAATCAGCGTGTGCAAGCGGGTAAGGACTCTCCTTTGGAGGCCATCCGGGCGCGCGTCAGCCTGACCCAGGTACGCATAGAGCAGAAACGTCTGCAGCGAGAGTCTTCGGCCGTGCGTCAGTCACTGGCGGCCACCTGGGGTGCTTCCGAGGCCCTATTCACACATGTCGGCGGCGCGCTGGACCGGATCGTGGAGCCACCGGCGCCTTCAGCCTTACAGGCCCTGGTCGTCCAACATCCAACGGTGGCCCGCTGGGAGACCGAGATCGAGCAGCGACAGGCGCGCTTCGATCTGGAGAAAGCCAATGCCCGACCCGATCCCACGGTCGTGGGTGGATACCGTCACCTCAATGAGGTCGACGAATCGGCCTTCGTGTTGAGTCTCTCTCTGCCACTGCCCGTGACCAATCGCAACCAAGGCAGCGTCTTGGCAGCCAAAGCGGGCCTTGCTCGGGCGCGGGTTCAACAGAGGGCTGCCCTGACGCGTATCCGGGCAGAATTGGGTCGGGCCTACGCCTCCCTGAGTAGTGAATACATGACAGCCACCGATCTGCAACAGGAGGTCCTGCCCGGCGCCCAAAAGGCCTTCGATTCTGCACAGACCGGGTATGTGAACGGCAAGTTTGACTACCTGACCGTTTTGGATGCGCAGCGGACGCTCTTCGCGGCCCGTACCCAGCACCTCGAAGCTCTGGTCGAATACCACCAGGCCAAGGCCGATGTGGAGCATCTCATTGGCCAGCCCCTTGAATCCCTGGAAGGACAGAACCATGACTAAACCTAGATGGATGATTGTCGTAGTGACGACAATAGGATTCGTAGTTCTCGTGGGTGTATCGCAAACCGTGCAACGGTTGCGGGCCCAAGAAACCACACCCATGACCGATGACCCTACGGGGCATGATCACGTCGCCAATGTGGAGGAGGATGGTCACGCTGGTCACGATCACAGTGCCGATGCCCAAGAGGATGAACACACTGGAGATGAGCATGAAGAGGAGGGCATGCATTTGACGTCCGAACAGCGTGAACGTTTCGGCATCGTCGTCCGCGTCGCCGGTCCGGGCCGCCTGCGCCGCGAGGTGAGTCTGCCTGGAGAAATTGTGTTCAACGAGGATCGCGTGGTGCACGTGGTTCCGCGCGTGGCCGGCATCGTCCGGGAAGTGACCAAGACGGTTGGCGATCGTGTACGCGCGGGCGAGGTGCTGGCCGTGATCGACAGTCGAGAATTGGCGGATGCCAAGGCGGGGTTTCTCGCCGCACAGGCGCGAACCGCACTGGCTGAGAAGACCTTTGCCCGAGAAAAAACGCTTTACGAGAAACAGGTGTCCTCGGAACAGGACTTCCTGGAGGCCGAACAGACGCTGGCTGAGACCCGCATCGATCTCCGCTCGGCCCGACAGAAACTCTATGCGCTGGGACTCTCTGAAGAGGCCATGAAGATGTTGGATGACGAGCACGACGCTATTACACGGTACGAGATCCATGTGCCGTTTGACGGTGTAGTGACTCAGAAGCACATCACACTCGGCGAGAGCCTGGAAGCGACCGACCACATCTTCACCATCGCCGACACCAGCCATGTCTGGGCCAACCTGACGGTTTACACCAAGAACCTGGCGGCTGTGCGCAAGGGACAAGAGGTTGCATTGCGGGTCGACCACAGTGGTGCGCGGGGTCGTAGTGAGGTGTCCATGGTGACGCCTTTCGTTGAAGCATCGACACGATCCGCAACCGCGCGGCTTGTCCTGGACAATAAAGACGGCCGGTGGATGCCGGGAACGTTCGTGACGGGACTTATCAGTCTGTCGCAAGACAATCTTCCGCTCGTTATTCCCAAGGATGCCGTTCAGGCGCTTGGGGGAAATAGCGTTGTTTTCGTTGAGCACGAAGGAGGATTCGAAGTGACGCCGGTCACGATTGGCCGCATGGACAGAGAGAACATTGAGATTCTATCAGGCCTCGAGGCCGGCACGCCTTATGTCGCCAAAGGTGCATTTAATCTCAAGGCGACTGTGGTAACGAGCAATCTGGGGTCACATGCCGGGCATGGACATTAAGGGACCGCCATGATAGACAAGATTACTGAATCCGCATTGAAATTGCCGGGACTCGTGATTTTCACGGTGGTCGCGCTGATAGGCACGGGGATCTATCAGTATAAACATATGCCGGTGGATGCCTTTCCGGATATCTCTCCGATCATGGTGCCTGTCTTTGCCGAAGGGCACGGGATGGCACCGGAAGAGATTGAACGGCTCATCACTTACCCTATCGAGTCGGCCATGAATGGTCTTCCGGATGTCACACAGATCAAGTCGACATCCGCATTCGGCATGGCCGTGATTTATGTGTACTTTAAAGACACTACGGATATCTACTTTGCCCGACAGCTTGTTGGCGAGAGGTTATCGAGTGTCATGGCGGAACTCCCGGAGACGGATGAACCACCGGCCCTGGGTCCCATCTCTACGGGACTGGGTCAGATATTCCTCTACTATCTGACAGCAGACGCGGAGAAGGTGGATACGGACGGTAAGGAGGTGGACACTTGGCTGCGAGAGTTGAACGATTGGGTCGTCAAGTTTCAGCTTCAAACCGTTCCCGGGGTGACCGACATTTTATCGATCGGTGGTCATGTGCTGCAGTACCAGATTCGGGTCAACCCCAACGCGTTATTGAAGTATGATCTCACACTGAAAGATCTGGTTGACGCTGTCACTGAAAACAACCGCAACGTGGGCGGTCAGTTTCTTGTGCTGGGATCCGAAGAGCATCTCGTCCGAGGTATTGGGTTGGTGGAGAACCTCCAGGACATCCGCAACATCGCCGTGAAGGAAGAGGAGGGTCGCCCCGTCCTGCTGTCAGACCTGGCGGAGATCGAATATGGCAATGAGATTCGACGAGGCGTGGTTACCCACAACGGCGAGAGAGAAGTCGTTTCCGGTATGGTTCTCAAGCTCTTCGGTGAGAACACCTCTGATGTGATTCATCGACTCTATGAAAAAATAGACCAAGTCAAGAAAGCGCTTCCCGAGGGAGTCGAGCTGATTCCGTACTACGAACAGGCTGAACTGGTCCGGGAGGCCACCTGGACAGTGAAGAAATCCCTACTCATAGGGGGCTTACTGGTCATCATGACGCTGGTGCTGTTTCTGGGGAATCTCCGCAGCGCCTTCATCGTAGCGCTTTCATTACCGATTTGTGCGTTGGTTGCGGTGCTAGGCATGGGCGTACAGGGCATTTCCGCCAATCTGATGTCATTGGGGGGAATTGCGATCGCCATTGGTATGTTGGGCGATGGCGCCATTGTCATGGTCGAGAATCTCTTCCGACATCTCGGCGTGCGAAAAGAACAAGGAAAGAGCAAGGCAACGGTTATTTGCGATGCGGCGCGCGAGGTGAGTCGTCCGATTGTCTTCTCCATCGTCATTATCATCATCGTTTTCTTGCCCTTGTTCACGCTGGAAGGGGTGGAAGGAAAAATGTTTTCGCCCATGGCGTTCACCATAGCCTTTGCTCTTTTCGGATCCCTCTGGGTGGCTATCGTCGTTGCACCGGTCCTGTCCTTGTTCCTGCTCAAACAACAATCGTACCGAGAGCTGAGATGGGTACGGGGTCTGAAAGGGATCTACGGACCGTTGCTGGCCGCTACCCTGCGGTGGAAGTTTGGTGTGATGGCTGCCGCTCTTCTTATCTTTATGGCCAGTATGGCGGTCGTGCCCTTCTTGGGGACGGAGTTTATTCCCACCCTAGAAGAGGGATCTATCCTCATCGGTGTGACTATGGCGCCCTCTATCTCCCTTGAAAAGGGCACCGAACTCATCATGGAGATGGAGAGGGAGATTGTGCAGTTCGACGCGGTTGAGGAAACCATTTCACGCGTTGGACGTCCTGAAGCCGGCAGCCACCCCCATCCGGTCAACTATGCGGAAATACACATAACACTGAAACCGTTACGCGAATGGAAAGGATATCGCAGCAAAGAGGAATTGATAAACGGTCTCAATGCGAAGCTAAAGCCGTTTCCCGGCGTGCAACTCAACTTCACCCAACCGATTCAGAATGCCTTCGACGAACTTCTCTCCGGCATCAGGGCCCAGCTTGCCATCAAAGTGTACGGCGAGGACTTGAATGTGCTTCGCCGGAAATCAGAAGAGATTCGAGACGCGATTGACACCATTCCCGGCCTCGTCGACCTGTCTATTGAACAGAGCTTTGGTCAACCCCAGGTCCAGGTGGTCGCCGACCGTGAGGCATGTGCTCGATACGGTGTGACGGTCGGCAAGATCATGGAGATGGTGGAGTTGGCGATCGGCGGCGAAGTCATCGACTACATCTATCTCAACACCCGTCGCTTCGGGATCCACATGCGCTTCCAGGAAGCCTATCGCACTGATCCGGAAGCCATCGGTAACGTCCTGGTTCCAACCAGCAAAGGAAACGTGATTCCGCTGTCACAGGTCGCCAAGGTGCGACAGGTGATCGGACCCCTTCAAATCAATCGGGAGAAAAACCAACGACGCTGGATTGTCCAGGGGAATGTCCGTGGCCGGGATATGGGCAGTGTCGTATCCGATATCCAGAAGCGGATTTCCGAGCAGGTGCAACTACCGCCTGGTTACACCATTGAGTATGGCGGTCAGTTCGAGAACCAGCAGCGGGCCATGAAACGATTGTCCATCATCGTTCCAACCGTCATTGGCCTGGTATTTATGATGTTATGGATGTCGTTCGGACAAATGCGACATGCCCTGATTATCGTCGTCAACGTACCTCTCGCGCTCATCGGCGGGATCATCGGATTGGTGGTGACAGGCGAGTATCTCTCGGTGCCGGCTTCGGTAGGGTTTATCGCTCTATTTGGCATCGCCGTCCAGAATGGCATGGTGTTGGTCACCTACTTCAATGATCTCCGTAAGCGCGGTAAATCGGTCATCGAAGCCGTGCAGGAAGGAGCATTATTGCGTCTTCGACCGGTTCTGATGACCGCGATGACCACCGTGTTGGGCCTTCTGCCCTTGCTGCTGGCCCGTGGCATCGGGGCCGATGTGCAGCGCCCCTTGGCCACGGTTGTGGTATTTGGACTCACCACCTCGACCTTGCTCACGCTCTTTGTCATTCCCGCGGTCTACGTTTGGATTGAAGAGCGTTTGGAACGAAAGCATGCCTCGCACACATAGAGAGGACCGAAGAGATGAAACGCAAGATCTGCAGGATCACAGGCCCTAGTCATCGTCGTAGACGTCCTCCTGCTCAAACATCTCATCCATCTGGGCCTCGACGCCGCCGAGTATCTCCAGGGGCTCTTGCATCAGCTCGGCTGTCTTCTCGGCCCTGCCCTCTGTCACGCCGACGACCTGGGGCGTGATGAAGACAATGAGTTCGGTGTTCGATTGAATCAACTCCTTGTGTTTGAACAAGGCCCCGAGGAGGGGAATATCCCCCAGCAGGGGCACCTTGAGGGCGATGTGGCTGTCCTTCTGGAAGAGAATACCGGCCATCATCAGCGTCTCGCCATTCTCGACAATCATCTTGGTGGTGGTCTCCATCTCGCCCCGGACCGGTTGCCCATTCACGGTCTCGCTCTTGAGTTGTGACAGCGTCACGCGAATCTCCATGTCCACGCGGTCCTCGGGCGTGATACTGGGACGAATCTGTAGCCACATACCGACCCGGTCGAAGACAATGTTTTGGGTGGAAAATCCGCCGGTCCCGACCGTGGATCCGGCGTTGAAGGCCACGAGATCTCCCTTGAAGAAGCTGGCCTCTTCGTTGTCTTTGGTCCAGAGAGACTGCTGATTGAGAATCTTGGCATCGACCGTCTTGGCCAGAAAATCGACCATGGCGTAGACATCGGCCGTTCCCCCCACAATGCTACCGGTGCCGGTGCCGACGGCGCTCAGGGGCGAGGTGGTCCGCGCCGCGGCCGCGGCGGATCCTTCTGTGAACAACTGAGTGAGTTGTGTCAAGGCCAATACGCCGGACTCCCCCACGGCCGGAAAGGCGCCAGGGTTTGAGGACAATCGCACGCCCAGACTGGTCAAGCTCGAGTGCTCCACCTCCACGATGACCACCTTGATCAGGACCTGCTTGCCGGGGACATCCAGCTCACGCACAAGGTTTTCGATGTTCTCCATAAACTCCGGCGGGGCCAGCACCAGGATCGATTTGCTGTGCGTATCGGGAATGAAGCGAACCTTACCGATCACATTGCTGATCGGCTCTTCGTCAATGCCCGGCCGTTGCTCATTCCACCAGGGCCGGTAGCTGTCCGAATCATTGTTGTTGTTATTGTTGTTGTTTTGGTTTCGATTGTTGTTGTTCTGGTTGTCGCTCCCCTGCCCACCCCCGGTGGCCATGTCACTGAGTCCCCGACGGTCGAAGCGGATCGAGGCATTCGTTCCGGACTCGTTGAACAGGGCGTTCAGTCGCTCCGCCAAGGCCTCCGGATCGGCATACTTGAGGCGGATCACGTTGGGGACTTCGGCCATCTCCGCCGCGTCCAGCTCACGGACCAGATCGATGATGACATCGTAGGCCTCGGGAATCTTGCTGATAATGATGATCTTCTTGGTACCGGGGACATGTTCGAAGGTGAGTTGCCCGTAGAGGGGCCCGATGATCTTTTTCTTCGAGTCGGAGTTGTCCCCATAGTAGTAGACACGGAAAAAGTCATTAACAGAGGAAGCGTCCTCGCTAAAGAGATTGGTCAGGAGCGTGGCGATCTGCTGGGGGTCCGAGTTTCGAACTTCCACGAAACGCGGTTTCACCTCATCCACATCCAGAGGCTGATCCCACTCCTCGATCTGCTCTTCGATCCTTCTCATCTTGACGGGTGCACAGATGACCGTCACCTGCTGCATCATGGGAAAATCAATGACCTTGACCATGTCTCCCGGATTGTTCTGACTGCCCGGCCCATATCGATAATAGTAATAGTCATTGTAGCCGGTCGGCCCTTCCTGACCGTAGAGGCTGTCGATGTTTTCCTTGATCTGAGTGGAGTCAACATACTTCAGGTCAAAAGTCTTCGTTTCGAATTCTCCCGGAGGGATATCGATCTCCGCGATGAGCTTCTTGACCATCTCCCGCAGATCCTTGCGACCGATGATCAGGATCTGACGGGACTGCTCCAGAGAGCGGACCAGGATACTCGGTTGCAGTGCGCTGCCCGGCATCTCCGCCAGGGCACTCTCGATGCGAGTGGCGACTTCCCGCGCATCGGCATACACCACGGAAACCGTCTCGTACTCCGATACGACGGGCTCGGCGACATCGAGTTTCTGGACCCATTCCTTGACCACCACCATGTCCTGGGCCGAGGCTCGGGCGATGATCCAGTTCCTGCGGGGTTCTGCATGCAGATAGATGGGCACCTGGCTCTTGCCCATGATGGGAGAGGAAGCAGGCTTGGACTTCTTCGAGGAACTGGAGCTTCTTGAGCCACCAGGACTAAAGCGAATGATACCCCGGCTTGACGACGAGCGCGAACTGCTGCTGCTGGACCGCGGCCGCGCCGGTGTCTCGCCTCCCATCAAGATCCGGATGAGCTGCACAATCTCGATCGGATCACCGTTATGAACCTGGATCACTTCCGACACGGACTGCTCGGCCTCGGGCACATCAAACTCGGCGATCACCCCCTTGATGCGAATCAAATTGGCCACCGTGTCGATCACGATCACGGTTCCCGTAATCTCATCGGCACTGACGTCGCCATATTCTCCCACCAGTGGCGCCAGGATTTCGCCCATGCGGGAGGGACTGTAGTTCTTGAGTTTGAAGAACTTCTGTACGATCTGCTCTTTGTTCTCGAACAGGGCCAGGTGCTCGTCGGACCCCACCGTCGGGACCTGCCCCAGCTTGGCCTTGTCAATGGGCTTCAGATAGATGACATTGTCGGTGTGTTCCGCGACAAAGCCCTTTGTCCGCAGGGCGCTATAGATCAAGGCCAGCGCCTCCTTGCGTGTCACCTTGTGCGGCGCGTAGATGGTGATCTTCTGCTTCATGACCTTCTCGTCGGGGATGATCGCCTTGTCGGTCCATTTGGCCAGTTTCTCGATGAGGTCTTTGACCTCTACATCTTTCAGATTCAAGGCTTCGAGGGGTTCCTCTTCCGATTCCGCTTCCGAATTGGCCTCGTTGGCATCCGCAGGCGCAGGCGGTGTCTCGGTATTGGCTGTCACCTGCTCTGAATTGGGATCAGAAGGCTCTTCTTTTTCTTCCTCTGTTGCTTGCTTCGGCGCCGGGGTGGCGGCGTTGGGTTCGGCATCCGCGCGGTCCGCCTCGGGTGCCTCGGCCGCTGCGGCGGACCGGACCAGTGAGAGGATCGTCTGAGCCGACGATTGGAGGTCGTGGAAGCCGATCCGCCAGATCATCAGGGCCGATAGGGCCAGTACGCAAAGCATTAGGAATAGTTTTGACCGTTTCACTTTAGAAACCTCTCTTTCATTGTGACTTCACTGCGACGAAGTGACATAGATCCCGGCAGAGCCGACCCAACCAGCCGTTCAAGAGGCTCGCCAGAGATGTCCCGCCCTGTCGCGTGCCCCGAGCTTGATTTCTTCAGCTCCTATCGATTCATAAACTGAACCATGGCGGCTTTCCTTTCCTCAGGCGACATTTCCTTGAGTCCGGCGATATCCGCAGGTGAAAAGTCCTTCGCCCGCCCGGCAGTCGGTTTAGGGCCAGGTCCCACCTTGGGACCGGCTCTACGACCCTGACCTCCAGGGCGTGCCGGGCGTCCCGCACGTCCGGGCGGGCCCCCAGGAGAAGGACCGGCCGACCCGCCGTCAATGGGTGCGAAGGTGCTCTTCTTACCCTCCCATTCGACTGTCACCAACGTCGATTCGATGGCCACGATTTTGGCGTCCTTGACCTTGTCCCCCACGCTGTACCATTTGCCGTTGATCAACGCCGACTGTCCCATGATGCCTTGCACCGCGGCCACCGGATTTCGCTTGGGGGGCGCGGGTGCGAAGAGGTTGCTCTTTTTCAGTTGCGCCACGCTGTTGAAGTCCTGGGCCAGATACGCTTTCACGGTCGCTTCATTGGGTTCGTCGGCCGTCAGGCTCCGGAGTGTCAGAGAGGTCACCCGCTCGGCTAGGAAGAATCGCAGGCCGTGGGCGATCAGAAACGCGATACTCAGGGCCGCGGCTGCGAGTAACAGTCCTGCGAGGTACTGCCGGTCTTGCTTGCCTGTTCGGGTTCTCATGGCTGGGTTCGTCATTTCGCGTAGGTTGATAGGACCAGTTCGATGTCGATGTCGCCCCGATTTTTCGAGGGCTTCTTCGGGTCACAGTCTATTTTCAGCGTCTCGATCCCGACGAAGTAGGGATTGGTCTTCAGCGACACCAGAAAATCGAGCAGTTGCCCGAACTTGCACTTGCCCTTGACATGCAACAACAACCGTTGATAACCCGAGCCGCGTCGCTTGCCTTTGCTGTCCAGTTGGAGCGGTTCCGCCTTGATGCCGCTCTTCTTGATGAGGGTACTCATGCGGTCCCTGAACAGAAACTTCTGCTTCTCCTCGGCCTCGGGCATCTTGAAGGTGGGCACGATGGCCAACAGGGCCGCCTGCTTGGGTCCCGTCCCCTGCGCTGCATCTTGAAGGAGCGTCTCCGATTGGTGAATGGAACGTCGAAGGTCGCGCCAGTGGTTCAGCCACCGAGGCATATACACGGCCATGACCATCGCCACCAAGCAGGCAGCCCCAATCTTGATGCTTCGTTTGTCTCTCTCTGCCAATTGCATTGCCGCGGATGTCCTTTAACTGAATACCAATACTAGGACTTCGCGCTCTTTAGCGTGAAGGTCTTGTAGTGGAAGGTCAGCGTAAACCCGAATTTCTTCGTCTTCTTATCGAAAGACGGGCGTGCCAGAATGACCTTGCTTATCCCCCGTTGACCCAGGAGCCCCTCTTGAAAGGTGTGTAGCTGGTCTTCCTTGTCGGCTCGGCCCTCTACCGTGATGGCCTGCCCTTCCTTAAAGTGCAAGCTGTCCAGGACGATACCGGACCCCTCCGCCGCGCCCATCTCCTGGAGCAAGGCCAGAACATTCAGACGCCGCCGTGCGATCTCTTTCTGGTAGGCCTTCTCTTGCAGTATCTGTCTCAGATCCGCGCCCTGGGTCAATTCCTCGAGCCGTTGGGCCTTGACCACATCGATCCCATAGAGCCCCGCCAACATGATCGCCGTGGCAATCACCGCCACCGCAGCCGCGGCGCCTGGCGTGATGGATCGTCGCCTCTTGGCGTTCTGGGCGGGCGCCGCACAGTACCGATCGAATAGCCGCAGGCGTTTGGTGTCGCTGTCCAGGCAGGCGAGTGCCGCACCCAGGGCCAGACGGTACTCAAAGATCAGGTCGAGGGTGTCCGATTCGGAGTGCGTGACGAGGCGCTCCTGATCCGGCTGCAAGGGTGCCACGGACAGGCCTTTGGCGTCCAGGCACTGAGCCAGCAGAGTCACCTGCTCAGGGGTATCCGTCGAGACATAAACCTCACGGGCACCGGCCTCGGAACCGTATCCGTCCAGGATGTCCCGGAGGTCCTGGACAAACACCTCAAATGGACTCGGTGCCTCTGAGGGCAGCCCCTCCCTGGGCCACAGGGACGGCTCCACATCGGCCCACCCCACATCCATCACCGTGGCGTCAACAAGACCGCCCTCAGCTACGTTGCAGACCAGGGTCCGCCGTGACGTCACATCGATCAACACCGAATCCAGGGACTCGTGCGAACAGAGGTGTTTCCACAGCGCCACGAGTGCCTCGGCCTCCAATACCATCTCCGTGGGATCGATCTGATGGAGTTGATCGGCGACGGATTGGAGCAATCCCTTCCGGGCCGCCGCCAGGGTCACCGAACACTGACCGGCCGTCCCCGGCCGGGTACGCCAGGCGATGTCCATTTGTTCGATGGGAAGCGGCAATCGTGTCTCGGCCTGCATCCGGACCATGGCCTCGGTCTCTTGAGAGCCCACGGCAGGAATCGTGAACTCCTGGAAGGCCACCCCGATGGACTCGACGCACAGCGCGACGGCTCTTTTGGCGGGCCGTTTCTCAGGGATGCCCCCGGTCGTGACCAGCTCGCATTGCCGTGCGAAGGAAAGCCAGGTGTCCGTCGGATCGCCGCTCTTGGCCCACACCATTTCGATGCCTC
>JADFHU010000778.1 GCA_022567055.1 Planctomycetota bacterium | reverse complement strand
ACACCACTGCCCCGGAACCCGCTTCCCTCAACCCCAAGGAACTTTTCAAATTATTGAAGATGGCAAGACTCTTTAAGGACTTCGACGGCAACTTGCGCTACCTCAACGTGAAACTCATGACCATGAGCGCCGTTGACTTCTTGCAAGAATGGTTTGAGAGTGAACCGCTTCTTCCCGCCATGGCGGGCAGTGGTATCATCGGCACCTTTATGGGCATACGCTCACCTGGGACGGCTTATGTTCTCTTACACCACTATATGGGCGAAATCGATGGGGCCTTCCGGGCCTGGGGATTCTCAAAAGGAGGCACGGGTCAAATCAGCTTGGCGTGTGCCAAGGCCGCCCTGTCTTTTGGAGCCGAAATCATCACCGATGCGGCAGTCGACCATATTGACATCCAAAATGGTAGA
The DNA here is from genome assembly GCA_022567055.1 of Planctomycetota bacterium. GTDB lineage: Bacteria > Planctomycetota > Phycisphaerae > Sedimentisphaerales > Anaerobacaceae > JAIPFM01. The sequence continues at coordinate 2,234 of JADFHU010000778.1, read as the reverse complement.
GCCAAGGGTATTGTTTTGGAGAACGGCGACGACATCAGAGCAGGCACTGTCATCTCTGGCCTTGACCCAAACCGCACTTTTTTGAAAATGGTGGGTGAACATGAACTCCCCGATGATTTTGTCACGCAAATCAAACGTTACAAAAATCGAGGAAGTTCAGGCAAAGTCAATCTTGCCTTGAGTCGGTTACCCAATTTCAAAGACGGTCGCCCCGGCCACCACCATCTTAAAGGTGACATCACGATTGCTCCCTCTATTGATTATGTAGAGCGTGCTTACGATGAAGCCAAGTATGGTGCATTCTCCAGGCGCCCCTTCTTGAATATTGTTATTCCCTCTCTATCCGACCCCAGCGTCGCCCCTCCCGGTAAACACGTACTGTCGGCATTTGTGCAGTACGCGCCCTACAACCTAAAAGAAGGAGCCGATAAATGGCCCGAACAACGGGATGCGTTTGGCAATGCTGTTATCGATACGATTGAAGAATGCGCTCCGGATATACGAGACTGTATTATCCACAAGCAAGTCATAAGCCCGTGGGATATTGAGAAAATGACGGGGCTCACCGAAGGTAACATCTTCCAGGGTGAATTGAGTCTTGAGCAATTGGCCTTCCTCCGACCGGTTGCCGAATGGTCGCGATATCGTACCCCCATCCATAAATTATGGATGTGTGGCTCTGGCACCCATCCGGGTGGCGGCCTCATGGGCGCCCCCGGTGAACTTGCCGCCAAGACGATGTTAACCGAAGGAGGCGTTTAATGTCTTACGATGTCGTTGTGATTGGCGGTGGCGTCAACGCTTTGACAGCGGCTTCATATTTAGCCAAAGCGGGACGCAAGGTCGCGATTATCTGTCCCAGTGATCAGATTGGCGGACTGTGCTCGCGCCACGAATTCCATCCAGGGTTTCAATCGCCTGGTATTCTCAATGACACCTCGATGTTTCGCAGATGGGTGGTTGATGAGCTTGGACTCAAGGATCATGGATTGACTTATGCAGAATCAACGAAAACCTTAGCGTTTGGGAAAGACCAACATATCATCCTTTCCGATCATATTGATGAAACAGCGGACGAAATCGCCAAGGTCTCCTCGTCGGATGCCAAGAACTATAAAGCAATGAAGGCCTTTTATCAGAAGATCAATGGACCTATCAGTCAGCTTCTCAATAATATTCCTCCGGACATTGTCGATCCTCAGGGAAGTGATCTTTGGTCGCTATTCAAGCGCGGATTTCAGCTTAGGCGCTTGGGCAAAAAGGATATGCTCGAGATCCTACGTCTCGCTCCCATGGCGGTCTATGACTGGTTGGATGAGTGGTTCGAAAACGATGGACTCAAGGCTGCTTTAGCGCTCCCTGCGGTGACCGAAAGTTATAGCGGACCCTGGTCGCCGGGAACCAATGCCAATTTATTGATGCAGCAGGTCAGCCGCGGATCTAGTGTGAAGGGCGACGGTCTGGCGCTCATCTCGGCCTTGGAAAAAGCGGCCAAGAGCAGCGGTGTTCATTTTGAGACAGAGGCCAGGGTCCGTGCCATTCATCCCGGGAAAGGGATTCGCCTGCGAGATAATAGCCTCATTGAGGCCAAAACGATCATGGCGGCTTGTGGACCTAAAAACGTTTTCCTCGAGATGATGGACCCTCGTCACCTCAGTCATACCTTTGAACAGCGGCTGACAAAGTTCAGAACCCGCGGACTCTCTTCGCAACTTCTCCTAGCGGTCAACAAGGCGCCTACCTTGGTCGGGACTGGGGAAGCGAACAGAGTTCTGATCGCTGACGATCTGGACAGTATCGAAAGGGCTTTTGACCCCATCAAATACGATGAGGTGACCCGCCATCCCTGTCTCGATATCTACCTGCCCTCCCAGGATCATGACGATCTGGCTCCCGCAGGTCAGGCGGTGATCTCCGTGCTGATTCATTACACACCCTACTCTCTCAGGGGAGGGTGGACGAGCGAAGCCAGAGAAAAACTCTGTGACAACGTGATTGAGGCCCTCGACGATAAAATACCCGGCATCAAGCAGAGCATTCTCGGCAAAGAGCTGCTCACTCCGCAGGATATCCAGGAACGTTACGGCCTGAGCGGGGGTCAGCTTTGCGAGGGGGAGCATGCTCTTGACCAACTACTAGTGCGTCCTACGCCGGAATGCGTCCAATACAAGACGCCATTTGACGGATTGTACCTCTGTTCTGGAGGGAGCTTCCCCGGGGGAGGATTGACGGGG
>JADFHU010000133.1 GCA_022567055.1 Planctomycetota bacterium | reverse complement strand
GATTCCCACCGTTGAAGTAATTAGTAATCGGTAATCAGAGGACTGTCTCTGGCAAAAACTGATTACTTTTCCACTGATCACTAGCGGTGAGATACGCGGGGAAGCGATTGAAAAAAGTGTGGTTCATGTCAGAGAAAGTCACATGCGATTGCTCCCTACTTCACCACAAACACCGGCTCGCCGAGCACGTCGAGCTTGGGCGTGCTTCCTAGGCCCGGGGCGGCGGACGCTTTCATCTGGCCGTTGTCGCGGTGAGGCGCACCCTCGGCGATGCTCACGGTGACATAGGAGTTGAAGTCGGTGGCGGTGAAGACGAATTCCTGGGGCATGCTTTGGGCCAGGTGGGCGATGGCCGCGGTGACGATGTCACCGCCCCAGGCGTCTTCGATGGTCATCACGATGCCGAGGTCGAGACAGATGTCGCGGATCAACTTGGCCCGGGTGAGGCCGCCGAACTTGCCGATCTTCACGTTGATCACGTCCATCGCCCGGTCGGCATGGGCGCGGAGTAGTTCCTGCACATCGTAGATGGATTCGTCGAGTACGAAGGGATGATCGGTGTGCCGGCGGATGCTCAGGCACTCTTCGTAGCTCAGACAGGGTTGCTCGATGTAGACGTCGAGATCGCGGACGGCGCGGACCACGCGCAGGGCGTCATGCATCAGCCAGCCGGTGTTGGCGTCTGCCACCAGAATGTCACCCGACTCCATTAATTCGGAGGCCGCGTGGATACGTTCGATGTCTTCGTCCGGGCGCCCGCCGACTTTGAGCTGGAATTTCCGGTAGCCCTCCGCCCGGTAGCCGGCGATCTTCTCGGCCATCTGCTCGGCAGACTGCTGGGAGATCGCGCGGTAGAGGTCGATGGGCTCGTCGTAGCGGCCGCCCAGCAGCGTACACACCGGCTTACCCGCGGCCTTGCCGAGGATGTCCCAGCAGGCCATGTCCAGGGCGCTCTTGCAGTAGGGGTGTCCTTTTAGGGAGCGATCCATCGCCCGGTTGAGGGGGCCGAGCTGCGTCGGGTCGAGACCGATCAAGTCCGAGGCCATGTGTTGGATTCCGGTGCGCGCGCCCGGGCCGTAGCTGGGCAGATAAACAGGACCGAGCGGGCAGACCTCGCCGTAGCCGGTGATCCCTTCGTCGGTATCGATGGCGACGACGGTGCTGTCGAAGACGCTGACACTCTTGCCCCCCGACCAGTTGTAGCTACCCTCGTGCAGGGGAAGGTCGACCTGATATGCTGAGATGCGGGTTATTTTCATGGTTGCTCTATCACTTACTTCTTCGTCTGCTCTTCTGGCCGGACAACTCCGGCGTCTTGGCCGCCAAGCCGCTCATGGCGTGAAGCTGCTGATCCCAGAGTGCCGCCAAGTCCTGCGTTCTCTCCGGTAACGCAGCCGCCAGATTATCTGATTCAGCGCGGTCCCTGCGAAGATTGTACAACTCCCAAGGGTCGCCCTTGGCCGCCACGAGTTTCCAATCACCGACACGAATCGCCCGATTTCCTTCGTGGAGCCACCAGAGGTGCCCACGTTCAATAGCCACGTCGCGTTCAAAGGCCGCGACGAAACTCCGTCCGGGAGCGGGCGGGATCGGCTCGCCCTGCCACGTCTGCGGCTTCTCGATGCCTACGATCTCCAGGATGGTGGGGACGATGTCAATCAGATGCACCGGGGTGTGTCGCAACTCGCCGGGAGCCTTGATGCCGGCAGGCCAATGGACCAGCAACGGCGTGCTGATGCCCCCTTCATGGACCCAAGTCTTGTGCCGGCGAAAGGGGGTGTTCGACGCGCTGGAGAATCCCGGTCCCAGGCAGAGGTAGGTCGAGGCGCTGCCCGGCTCCGCTTCCGGATCGTGCCCTCCGTGGCGCACCATGATTTCGGCGCTGGCGCCATTGTCCGAGGCAAAGAAGATCACGGTGTTTTCAAAGACGCCCATGGCCTTGAGCTGATCCATCAGTCGACCCACCTCGCGGTCGACCCGATCGACCATGGCGGCGTGAATGGCCATCTTGGTGGCTTGGAACTGCCGCTGCTGATCGGTCAAATCCACCCAGGGCAGCGGACGGTTGATCTCGCCCGGCCCCAGCTTTGCCAGGGCGTCGGGGAATGGATAGGGAGGACCCACATCGGGTTCCAGCTTCGACAGCGTCGTGTCGAGGATTCCCAATGCCTGCTGCCGGGCGAATCGTCTCTGCCGCATGAGGTCCCAGCCGTCGAGGTATTGGTCTCGGTAACGGGCGATATCTTGGGGTAATGCATGCAGCGGAAAATGAGGTGCGATAAAGGCCACATAGTGAAAGAAGGGCCGACTGGCGTACTTTTCCTGGTGTTCCCGCAGGCAGTCGATTGCATGATCGACCGTGGCGATGGTGGCGTAGTATTCCGATTCATCTTCAGCATCTTCAGACAGCGCAACCGGTTCATCGTCGATCCTATTGCCCTTGGCACTGAAGAAGGTACCTTGGTTTCTCATATCCAAGGAACGATCGAAGCCGCCGTCGAGCACCTTGCCATCGATATGCCACTTGCCGCTGTGGTAGTTGCGATAGCCAGAGGGTTTCAGGTAGTCGGGCAGTAGCCGCGCCCACTGCTGCCGTACCCCACGACCGCCACCGCCGAGTCCCGGCAGCGCATCACGATGCACCTGCTGCGGGTAGTAGCCGGTCAGCAGCGCCGCACGCGTAGGCCAGCATCGACCGGTGTTGTAGCATTGCGTGAAGCGCAAGCCGCCAGTCGCCAACGTGTCTAGATTGGGGGTATGAATCTCGCCGCCGTAGCAACCGAGGTCGGAGTACCCCATGTCATCCACCAGAATAAAAACGATGTTCGGAGGAGCACTCGGTTTGTCTTCGGCTACGACAGTGGTTGCCAAAGTAAAGGCTGCTCCCAGAATCACAAGCTGCGAAAACCGAGTGCACCAGACAGTCGAAATCTTCTTGTTGATCATGGCGCTTTCTCCTAACGGGCTTCTACCTGGAGTTGACCAGGTGACTTCTAGCGTGTCATCCTGGAACATGTATCTTATACACGCAAGACCATGAACAGATCCAGGGCAATCCCCTCTGTTTTGAACGTCCTAATTCATATCACTTCTTGTCGTTTAGATATTCGGGATTGTGTCGAGGCATGTCTGCCCCCACTTCTGTTCGCCATGTCACCAGATCGGCCTGCAACTTTCGTGTGATTTCGGGATATGCCTCCGCCAGATCGTTGGCTTCTCCAAGGTCATCCTCTAAGTCGAACAATTCTCGCTTTCCCGTTTCGAAGTGCTCAATCAGCTTCCACTTTCCTTTGCGAATCACGCCGCTGGGAGCGCTATGCGGGTGCCTGTTGTAGTGGGGGTAGTGCCAATAGAGGGCCCTTCGGTTCACCAGGCCCCTGCCGGTGAGCAGAGGGACCAGGCTGATGCCGTCCAGATGCTGGTGGGGCCGGGCAGGCAAGCCCAGCGCTTCGAGGAGGGTCGGATAAAAATCGGTGCTGATCACGGGAACATCCGTCACCGAACCCGTAAGGATCTTACCCGGCCACTTGATGATCAGGGGCACGCGCAACCCACCTTCATAGTTGGAGCCCTTGTTGGCCCGAAGGGGGGCGTTGTTCGTGGCTGAGGCGAAGCCCCCGTTGTCGCTGGTAAACACCACCAGGGTCCTCTCGCTCAATCCAAGTTGCTGAAGTGTCCCCATGATCCGACCGACACTTTCGTCCACGCTTTCAACCATGGCCGCATAGCGGGGTTTACCCTGACGCTTGGCCTCCGGAACTCTCTCATAGCGGGCGGCCAGCTCTCTCTTGCCCTGCAAGGGGGCATGGACGGCGTAATAGGGAAAATATAGAAAAAAGGGACGGTCTCTGTTTGCACGAATCAGTTTGATCGCCTCCTCCGTCAGCCGATCGGTAAGATATTCGCCCTCCTTTCCATCGGGTAGGGTTCGTTTGACGACCTTTGATCCTGTGGTGGGAATCGTCCATTTGCCCGTATAGGGAAACCAGTAGCCGCCGGGTGCCCCGTGTTCGCTGCCCGCCACGTTCGTATCGAAACCGTGCTGCTTCGGCAATGAAAACGGCGGCCCACCCAAATGCCACTTGCCCACGTGCAACGTCGCATACCCAGCCTCGCGTAAGGCCTCCGCCAGGGTGATTTCTTCCAGCGGTAACGATCGCAGGAAGCGGGCCTCGCGCAGGCGGTGTCCCCGCAGTTGCCAGCGGCCGGCAGGAAGCCATTGCGTCAGCATGAGACGCGCCGGGTACTTGCCGGTCATGATCGCTGCACGTGTCGGCGAGCAGACGTTGCAGGCCGCATAGGCATCTGTGAAGCGCATGCCTTCCTCGGCAAGTCTGTCAATGTTCGGTGTGTGATAGTACTTACTGCCCTGGCAGCCCAGATCCATCCAACCGAGATCGTCGACGAGAAAGAACACCACGTTCAGTTTGTCTTGGGCCGATGCCGACCAAGAGGCAAGGGCGATCAGGGCCAGGAGTAAGTTTAGAATTACCTTCATGATTCATTTACCGTAGGTGATGGTTCCCTTTTGTCTGTGTGTCCAAGTATACGCAGCCGGATCGAAGGAAAAGGAACCTTTTTTCGCGGCCGGCTCGGCCCAGGAATCTGGTAACGCCGCGGCCAGCTCCGCCTTGATCCGTTTATGCTTGGGATCATTGGCGAGGTTATCCCATTCGTAGGGATCCGTCTGATGATCGTACAGCTCCTCGCCCCCATCCCGATAGCGTATGTAGCGGTAGCGTCGAGATCGCACCGCCGCGTTGCCACGCTTGAATTGGGTGATGGAGGGACGCTTCCATAGGGTGTCTGGATTCTTCAACAACGGGACTAGACTGACGCCGTCGTGCTTCGCGATAGACGCAAGGCCACACAGCTCGATCAAGGTTGGATACAGGTCGATCAGATTGACCGGGGCGGCGCAGCGCCCGGGCGGGTATCCGGGCACCCGGATGATTAGGGGTACGCGGGTCGCTTCTTCCCAGAGCGTGGTCTTGTGCCAGTGGTTTTTCTCGCCTAGATGCCACCCATGATCTGACCAGAGCACGATCACGGTATTCTCCCCAAGTGGGCTGGCGTCCAACGCGTCGAGTATCCGTCCGATTTGCGCATCGGCGAAAGTGATGCTCGCGAGGTAGGCCCGCACCGCCTGTCTGTATTTGTCCGCTTTCAAAATCGTCTGCAGATCGCTGCGCCGCGCTTGGGCGAATTCTCGTCCCTCCGGCGGAACATCTTCCAGGTCGTTCTCTTTGACCTTCGGCAGCAGGACATCCTCGAGTTTGTACCGGTCGAAATACTGCTGGGGCACATACCAGGGCAGGTGCGGACGGAAAATCCCACAGGCGAGAAAGAAAGGTCCTGGTAGATGCTGTTTCAGGGCATCCACCGCATAGTCCACACTTTTGCTGTCGTCGTAGTCGGCCTCGGGAATACCGAGCGACCCCCAATCGTTCTCATGGCCCAATCCTGCCACACCGCTGAACGGGAAACCAGTTGGGTAGGGCCCGGATGTCGACCAGGGGTAGTTCAATTTCACGCCGCGAAACCAGGGATCGTTACGAAAGGTCAGTCGCAAGAAATCATCCCACTGGTTCGGTGGATGGTTACCGGCGGTGTGGTGGAAGATCTTACCCGCACCCGTCACACGATACCCGTGGCTGCGAAAATGCGCCGGAATGGTGACCACATCCGGCAGATTGGGTAGCCACCAATGGCCATTGTCGTAGAGACCCGTGGTCGAGGGTCGCAGCCCCGTCATGATCGCCGCCCTTGACGGGGCACATTTTGGCGACGGGCAATGGGCATTGGTAAACAGCATGCCGCGACTTGCCAGGCGATCGATGTTCGGCGTATGGACTGTTCCCTCATAGCCGCCGAGGCAGTTCACCCAGTCCTTCATGTCGTCGACCGCGAGGAAGAGTACATTTGGGGCCTCCCCTTCGACGGCCGCTCCGGCAGATAGTGCCAATAGGAGAACACAGGCCTGTTTCCACATGGGTTTCGACGGGCACATCATCGTGGCGTCTCCTCGGGGAGGGCTGCCCGCCAACCCGCCTGCAGGGTTTTGGCAAGTTGCTCGAGTGCCTCGGACTGCTCTGGTAAGGATGCGAGGTTCTGCATCTCCTCTGGATCGGTGTTGTGGTCGTAGAGTTCTCGCGCCTCAACCTTGCCGCTTTTCCACGCACGCCATTCGACATAACTGTCCCGATCGCTCACCTCGACGGCTTCCATCGATCCGCGTTTGAGTCCTCTGCCAGTCAAGTTTTCGGGGGCGGAATAGCGCAACTGCGGATCACGGATGTAGTCATACACGGCTTCCTCCGACCACGACGGCATATCTTTAGAGGGCGCGCCGCTGCCGTGGTAGATTTTCCCGATGGACCGGGTGTGGTAACCGTTTTCTCGGAATAATTGCGGCAAGGTGATCAGGTCTGGAAGCGTTGCCCTAAAGTGAGTCTTCAGGTCCCACACCTTAATTGTGTCGGGACGGCGCCCGGTCATCAAAGAGAGTCTGGAGGGGCTACACACGGCCTGTTGGCAATAAGCCCTGGCGAAGAGCGTTCCCCGCGCGGCCAGGCTGTCAATATTCGGTGTCACCGCGATGGGATCGCCATAGCAGCCTAGGGTCGGACGCAAATCGTCCACAGCGATGAAGAGCACATTGTGTCGCCCGGCCTGGGCATTTCCTGAGAGTTCGGCCGTGGGCGCGGACTCGAAAAAATAGTCCGGGTAATTCAACTTCAATTTGCCCTTCTGCGGTACCCCATCCACAAAGGAGGCGTCGATCTCCGCCTTTAGCCTCTTCAGCTTATAAGGATCAAGCAGCGGATCGGCCGTCTCGCGGCGCCACCTGGCTAGTTCCCGCTGTAACTTCTGCAGAATGACCTGATGGTCGTCCTCTTGGGCGAGGTCTCGAAACTCGTGGGGGTCCCGCCTTAGGTCGTACAATTCGAACTCCGGCGGACGGCGCATCCGTTCGTACGCCGCCCGTACACCCTCCGTCGCCTGAGATATGCTGTCCATCAGATCGGGAAAAAAACGTTTCATCGTATATGCGTAGCCGGGATTGACCTTCCCGGGCATCAGGTTCTGTATCAGTTTATAGCGATCGTCACGTACGGTGCGCTGCGGGTAGAAGTTGTGAGCGGAGTGGAGGTGATACTCCGTGAAGAGGTGTTGCCGCCAAGAAGGCTGTGCTTCCCTCAGCAAGGAGAGCAGAGAGACACCCGGCAATTCGGATAGAGGCTGGATCTGTGCAGCTTCCAAAACGGTTGGGAGCAGGTCAACCGTGGAAACGAGTTCTCGGCGGACCTCCCCGGCCGCGAGTTTCCCCGGCCAAGACACAATCATGGGAACGCGGACACCCCCTTCATAGGATGTTCGCTTACCCCGCAGCATATCTGCCCCGTGATCCCCCAGATAGATGATCAACGTATTGCCGGCTTTGCCGCTGACCCTCAGGCCTGTCAGCAAATCACCTATCAGCGTGTCGAGACGACTGAGGCAGTTATAGTAATCTGCAGTCTGCTTGCGCAACTCAAGATGGTCCACGCCAAAGTAGGACAGTGGTTTCACGTCATTGCCGATCAAGGGTTGGGCTGGCAGACTGTTGACCTGGGGAAGGAAGGGCCGGTGCGCATCCGGGTAGTTGATCATCAGGAAAAAGGGCCGATCGGATGCCTGAAAGAAACGGCCCGCGTGCTCCGCGTACGCAGCGAGTTTTTTTCGGCCAAAGTTCGATGACGTGAGTTCCTTGGTGTCGAATGGAAATGCCGATGCAGGATTGACGTGCAACTTCCCGATAATCCCGGTGCGGTAGCCAACGCCTTTCAAACTACGAACCATGTTCGGCGTATCGTCTCGATACATACGAAACTTCCACGTCGCCAGTCCGATCTGACCATTCTGATGCGGATAGAGACCGGTCAAGATGGACGCGCGGGATTGACTACATCCTGCCTGCGTGACAAATGCCCGGTCGAAGCGTACACCGTGTCGTGCCAGGGCATCGAGGTGCGGTGTTTTTGCATAGGGGTCGCCGTAACAGCCCAGCTCCGGCCCGTTGTCCTCGGAGGTGATCAACAGGATATTGGGACGACTGCTTTCGGCATGCACCACCCCGAGGGTCAGTAGACATCCGACCAGGCCATAACTCATTGGGTTCATTTGGCTGCCTTTCTGGCATGGAGTAGAGGGTCACCTTACTCGCGATGATGGAGGAATGCAAATGTGGGTCGGTTAGGTAGTGGGTCTGTGGGTCTATGGGTCTATGGGTCTGTGGGTCTGTAACAAGTCATCACCGACTACCGACTAATGCCTTGCACAGAGGCGACGAGTTCCTACAATGGCTGGTTCAGCTAATTGAAAGGACAAACTATGAGTTCTCTACGCTACGTGTTCCTCATCGCCATCTGCCTGACGGGCCTCGTTTGTGGCGCAGGGGATAAGCCGAACATCATTCTGATCATGGCCGATGACCTGGGGTATGAGTGCATCGGGGCCAACGGGTGCGAGGATTACAAAACCCCGAACCTGGACAAGATGGCCCAGAATGGAATGCGGTTTACCAACTGCTTTGCCAACCCTCTCTGTACACCCTCTCGCGTCAAGCTCATGACCGGCATGTACAACGTCCATAATTATGTTCGTTTCGGCACACTGGCTCGTGGCCAGAAGACCTTCGCCCACACGCTCAAGGCGGCAGGATACCGTACCTGCATCGCGGGTAAGTGGCAGCTCGGAAAAGAGGCGGATAGCCCCCAGCATTTCGGATTCGATCAATCCTGTCTCTGGCAGCATACTCGCTCGCGGACCCGAAAGGGGACGCCCAACGACAGCCGCTTCAGCAACCCTCTGCTGGAGATCAATGGGGAGCCGAAAGACTATTCGAATGGGGAGTTTGGGCCTGACCTCTGCGCCGAGTTCATCTGTGATTTCATGGAAGAGAACAAGGAGGGGCCCTTCTTGGTGTACTACCCCATGATCCTCACGCACTGTCCCTTCATCCCGACGCCTGGGACACCGGACTGGGATCCGAAGTCACTGGGCAGCCCGACCTACAAAGGAGATCCGAAGTACTTCGTCGACATGGACCAACACCTGGACAAGATCATTGGCCGCATCATCGCCAAGCTGGAAACGCTGAAGCTCCGAGAGAATACCATCGTCATCTTTACGGGTGACAATGGGACCGATCAGCCGGTGGCGACGATGATGAACGGGAAAAAAATCCTCGGTGGCAAGGGACAAATGAACGACAACGGTACGCGGGTGCCGCTGATCATCACTTACCCGGGACACGTCCAAGCCGGCGTCACCAGCGACGAACTGGTGGACTTCACGGACATTCTCCCCACGCTGTGCGATGTGGCCGGGACACCCCTGCCCAGCGCCGGCCCGCTGGACGGCGTGAGTCTCTGGAGCACCCTCCAGGGCAAGCCCGACCGAAACAAGCCATGGGCTTACTTCTGGTATGGGCGAAATGGGGACCACAATAAGGCCCATGTGATTGCCCGGAACAAGACGCACATGGTACGGCGGATGGCTCTTGACGGACCGGTGGAATTCCTGCGCTGCGACACGCCCTATGAACTCGAGCCGGTCAAGGCTGCAGTGCTAAATGAGAAAGAAGAGGGGATATTCAGAAGCCTCTTAGGCGTGATCACCAACCTCGACAAGGCCCGACCGGAAGCACTCAAGAAGCGGCGAGAGAAGAAGACGTAAACCTTCCCCAATTGCGAGAATTAGGGATCGGCAAGTTTAAATTATGCTTGCTACCCCGCGCTCGACGCATTAGAAAAACTGCATGAAATACGTCGCAATTCCTGCAATACTGTCTTTGCTCGCGTTTTTCTCTGGATGCAACGCCATCGCGCCCCATTCGAAAGAAGTCGAGCGTAAGATCGTTGCCGGCAGTCGGCCGAATATTGTTTTTATGCTGGCGGATGATATGGGATGGGCTCAACTCGGTTTCAATGGCGGTAACGCGGAGTTGACGCCCCATATCGACAAGCTCGCCTCCGAGGGCCTGAAACTCACTCAACACTATACCCATTCGGTCTGCGCGCCGACCCGCGGCGCCTTTCTTACCGGCCGCTACGCCTTTCGAAATTGGATGGATTGGCGTTCGGAGGATTTCGGAAAACCAAGTTATCTGAAGAAACTCGGACTGACGCTGGCCCATAACGATCGCGGCGAACCGACCCGTCGTATCCATGGCCTGGACACCAACGAACGCACCATCGCCGAAGCGCTCAGGGAAGCGGGT
>JADFHU010000132.1 GCA_022567055.1 Planctomycetota bacterium | reverse complement strand
GGGGGTGAAGCAGACCCCCATCATCACCGAACGAACCATCACGAACGGGGAGAACCGGATTCGCCAGGGCGAGAGTTTGATCATCGGCGGTCTCCGCAAAACCGAGCGGCGGTCTGTGGTGAGAGGCGTCCCCTTTCTCAAAGACATTCCGATGCTCGGCGTGCTCTTTTCGAGCAAGGATTTTGAGGAGCGTGCCAAAGAGGTCATCTTTATTCTCACGCCGACCATCTCCAATTACGGAGTCCCCAACGAGGAGATGGTCGAGTTCATTCGCGAAAAACACAGAGCGCCGGGGCCAGAGGAGCTGACGGAGGTCCTCAGGGAATCCTTGGCGGGTCTCGGCGCCGTGACGGAGTTCTTCAAACCCCAGGCGCAGAACGGCCCCGAGAGCCCAGAGATGGCCGAGGGTGGGAGTTCTGGCCCCTTGCCCACGGAAATGGATCCCAACGATATTTCGCAGGGAGACCCGAATCAGGTGGACGCGGCGGAGACGACAGAAATAGTCGCAGAAAACGATAGGACTGGAAGTTAAGCAGCAGGGAGGGTGACAGGGAGGGGACGCCCGTTTATGGACATAATGTTTCCACTCAAAGCCGAAGGAGGTAGACGCATGGACAACTTCGATCTGATCAACTTCAAGGAGAATGGGGAGGACGCCTTTCCCCCCCCCGATCCGGAGGCCGACAAGCCCATACCCTTTGATGACAGCGATTCCGTCCCCAAGCCGGTATCGCGACAACCTCTCAGCATGGGAGCCGGCGTCAGTGCGAAGAAGCCGACGCCCCCTGAGAGGGCGGTTGTTCCCCCTGCGCCAGTTAAGCCCGCCCAGAGGCCCGCGGCAAAGACGGGCGACAGACCGGCCCCGCGCGTCGCCACCTCCGCCGTGGCTCCCGAGGAGCGGATTTCGGGTTTGAAAACCTTCTTTACCAAGCTGCACCCGGGCGCCCTGATCTTCCTGGATGAGCAGGTCACCGAATGGCTCAAAGCCCACCCCGACGTCCAGATCAAGAGGACGAATGTGAGTGTGGGCGAGGTGATGGCCAAGAAGACGGAACCTAACATCATTATCAATGTCTGGTATTGATCAGCGCAGCGCTTCTTGTTGTCGTAATCGTACTCGTAATCGGCTTTTCGGCCTTCTCGATTACGAGTACGAGTACGAGTACCGCTTCGCTGAGTACGAACACGAAAACAGGTCAGCACGGACTGCTACCCGTCACAACACTTTTGTGAACCAGCCCGGTTTTTTCACCGGTGTAGGGCGATAAATGTCTTGACACCGTAGGCTTACCTCACGATACTTTTTTAATTCGGCCTATTATGTACACAGTCCCGAACACAGGTATTTCCCAGGAGAAGATTCGGCAACGGTGTCGGGTCGGAACCTGCCCGGTAAACGGCTAGGAGCGTTCAGTGAAACGGTTTCCTGGGGTATTCTGCAAGAGTATTTTGTATTAGGAGGTTTATTTCGTGGCCAAAGAGCTAGCACGGGAACTTGTCAACGCAGGAGTTCATTTTGGACATGGGGCCAGCCGATGGAACCCCAAGATGGCTCCGTATATATTTGGAAAACGCGGCAACATCCACATTATCGACGTGAAACAAACGTTGAGAGGCGTCCTCGTGGCCAAGAAGTTGCTCGCAGAAGTGGTATCGTCCGGCAGCGACGTGTGCTTTGTGGGCACCAAACGCCAGGCGCAAAAGGCCGTTGAAGTGGCAGCGACCAAATGCCAGATGCACCATATTGCCGAGCGCTGGCTGGGTGGTATGTTGACGAATTTTAGGACGATTCGTTCGAGGCTGCAGCGTTTGGAAAAGCTGGAGGCCATGGCAAAAGACGGCACGTTGGAAAAAGAAAGCAAGAAGCAGGCATCCCGTCTTAAACGTGAGATGCGCAAGATATTCACGAATCTCAACGGCGTCCGCAAGATGTCCCGTTTGCCCGGCTGCGTGGTCGTCGTCGATGCCAAGCGAGAGTATTTGGCCCTGAAAGAGGCTAAGGCTCTGGGGATTCCCACCATTGGTGTGCTTGACACCGATTCAGATCCGGACACCGTGGACGTGGCGATTCCCGCCAACGATGACTCCATTAAGGCCATCGAACTCATCCTCGATGAATTGGCGGACGCCGTGGCCGTGGGCAAGACCATGATGGCGACGAAGCCGGACGCCTCTGAGGTCGCCCGACGGGGCCGCTCCTCGCGTCGAGCGACAGCCCGCGCAGATGGCTTGGACCCGGCACCCGAGTCTGCGGCGTCGCCCCCCATGGAGGTGACGCCGATGCCCGATCCTCGGCCCGTGGCCACCACAGCGCCCGAGTCTATTGTTCTGCCGGCAGCAACGCAAGCCTCGGCGGCAGGGGAGCAGCCGCAGGCCGATGAGTCCCCGGCCCCCCAGTGAGCCAGTGGACGCGTTGGAGGTGTTGATGCCTTGGCTTGGGTGGCCAGGGGGGGGCGAGTGACACACACTGTGAACAGGAGTGTATGAATGGTGGCAGAGATTTCAGCGTCTGCGGTTATGGCGCTTCGAAAAATGAGTGGCCAAGGCATGATGGACTGTAAGAAGGCCCTCAGTGAAGCAGATGGGGATGTCGAGTTGGCGATGGAGGCGCTCCGGAAGAAGGGGGTGGCCACCCTGGAAAAACGATCCGACCGGGAGACCGCCAACGGTCTGGTCGTCAGTAAGACCAGCGACGACGGCAGGGTGGGTGTCATTGCGAGCCTCTGTTGCGAGACCGACTTTGTTGCAAGGAGCGACGGGTTTGTCGCCGCCGCCCATCTCTTGGGGGACTACGCGATGGCGTGCGAGACGGAAAGTGTCGAGAGTCTGTTGGCGACAGTGGTAGACGCAAGAGCATTTCGCGAAGTGATCACCGAGTGTGTAAGCAAGACGGGTGAGAAGATGGAAGTCGGTGAGTTCGCCAGGTTTGGACTGGCTGGCTCCGGCTGTATCAGTCACTACGTTCACTTTAACGGCAAGACCGGGGCCATGGTGTTGGTGGAGGCCAGTGATGACCGCGTCGGTGGATCCGAGGCACTGCAAGCGGTCGCCAATGATGTAGCGATGCACGTTACCGCAGCCAAACCGCTCGCCTTGGACAAAGGAGGGATAGATGCCGACACCGTCGAGAAGGAAAAGGAGATTTATGCCGAGCAGGTCAAGAACAAGCCCGCTGAGATCATCGATAAGATCGTGGAGGGTAAGTTGAGGAAGTTTTTTTCTGAGCAGTGCCTCTTGCAGCAACCCTTTGTGAAAGACGACAGCAAATCCGTCGAGCAGGTGGTGTCGGAGGCGGCCAAGCAAGCGGGCGGTACGGCCACGGTCAGTCGGTTTGTTCGCCTGGAGATTGGCTAGTCTGGTCGTGTGATGGGAGCTACGTCTGGGAGATGGACAGGGTCGCCAGCGCGTGGGTTCTTCCCGATTTATAGCATGAATCAAGGCTAAGAGGGATCGATGGCTGCCAGCGAATACAAGCGTGTTCTGTTAAAACTTTCGGGGGAGAGCCTGTGTGAGCGGGGCGGCTCCGGCATTGACGGCGACGCCTTAGAGTCTATTGCCCGGCACGTGTTGCAAATCGCACAGCTCGGTCCCGAGGTGTGTGTGGTGGTGGGGGCGGGCAACATCCTGCGGGGCGCCACCTTCTCGCAGGAGAGCCGCATTCCCAGGAATACAGCCGATTACATGGGCATGCTGGCAACGATCATCAATGCCTGTGCCCTGCAGGAGACGCTAGAGAAACTCGGGCAGCCGACCCGTGTCCTCAGTGCTATCGAGGTCTCGGCGATCTGCGAGAAATTCATCCGCAGGCGGGCTTTGCACCATTTTCAGCGGGGACGCGTGGTGATTCTGGCGGGTGGGACTGGAAACCCCTTTTTTACGACGGACACCTGCGCGGCACTGCGGGCATCTGAATTGGATGTGGATCTCTTGATCAAGGCCACCAAGGTGGATGGCATTTATGACAGTGATCCGGAAAAAAACCCAGATGCCAAGATGTTCACTGAATTGTCCTACGCGGATGTCCTGCAAAAAAACCTGAAGGTCATCGACCATGCGGCCATTAGTCTATGCCGTGAGAATGGCGTCCCGCTGGTGGTGCTCAATATTTTCAAAGAGGGTAACATTGCCCGGGTGATTCGCGGGGAACGTGTGGGAACGATGGTGCGCGATAACTAGTGTCTTGACAGCAAGAGGAGTTCCAATGTCAGTAGAGACAATTGTGTCAGAGAGCAAATCTAAGATGGACAAGGCCGTTGGCGTCCTTCAGCATGAGCTAAGGGGATTTCGCACGGGTCGAGCATCCACGGCGCTTGTGGATGGTATTGCCGTCGACTACTATGGGACGTCCACGCCTCTGAAACAACTGGCCTCGGTCGCCACTCCGCAAGCCGACCTGATTGTGATTAAGCCCTTTGATGGAGGGGCCCTACAGGGAATAGAGAAGGCCCTCAAGAGCAGTGACTTGAACCTCGCGCCGATGATCGACGGGAAATTTATCCGGCTGAATGTGCCCTCCTTGAGCGAGGAGAGACGAAAGCAACTGGTTCAGCAGGCCAAGCGGACTGGAGAACATGCTAGGGTGAGCATTCGCAACATTCGGCGCGACAGTATCAAGCATCTGGAGAAGGAAGAAAAAGACAAACGGATCACTGAAGATGACGTCACTCTGGGAAAGAAGAAGATCGAAGACGGGACCAAGGGTTTCATCGATACAGTAGACGAATTGGTGAAGCACAAATCGGATGAGATCTTGCATGATTAGTCCCCGATGATCTTGACCAGAACCCTCTTGTTGCGTTTCCCGTCAAACTCTCCATAGAAAATCTGTTCCCAGGGTCCGAAATCAAGCTTGCCGGCTGTGATGGCCACCACGACCTCGCGGCCCATCACCGATCGCTTCAAGTGGGCATCGGCGTTGTCTTCATAGCCGTTGTGTTGGTATTGGCTGTAGGGTTTTTCCGGCGCCAGCTTTTCCAGCCAGACGTCGAAGTCACTGTGTAGGCCCGACTCATCATCGTTGATGAACACACTGGCGGTAATGTGCATCGCATTGCACAAGAGCAATCCCTCCTGCACACCACTGGCCTCCAGGCACTCTTGAACGTCGGGCGTTATGTTGATCAGCTGACGTCTTGTTTCCGTTTGAAACCACAGTTCTCTGCGAAAGCTCTTCATGATTAATTTGCCTTTCAGTGTCCTGTTGTAGGGAATAAAACGAAAAAACCGACCGCCTCTTGGCCGGTCTTCGTTTGACAAGGTTTTTGCCGAGTCTACCTTATCGCTCCTATCGAGTCACCCCCGGACCGCTTTTGCTGACAGGGGGCCTGGCGGCTGGTTTTTTTCGATGCGTCGGTTTTCGCCCCCAAATTCGACAGAGGCCGTTGAGTTCCCATAAAGAGTCGCCTTGTCCCGAACTCAGGAAGACTGGACTCTTTTCCAAGGATTGGATTGGGTTGTGTCATCGGATCCGTTCCGGCAGAGGCGGACAAGTCCGGTGATGCCACACGCCTGGCCGACCGAAGAAGAAGAGGAGGAGGAGTGTGATGAAAAGAATCATACCACTAGTCTGGCTCGTCGTGAGTTGGCAACTGGGGTGTGCCGACAGCCGACCCTCGGGGAGGAGGGTCCATGAATCTCCCCCTGGCAGCCCCCCTGTCGCATTGGCCGATTACCTGAGAACACAAGACGTGGCGGGCCTGCAATCGGTGCAGATCTGGCCCAATCGGTTCGGTCCCGGCCTCTGTCTGAACACCCGGCACTATCGAATTCTGACGACCGTGGCGGACCGCTGTTTTCTCAGTAAGCTGCCCGGCTTTGTGGAGGCCGTTCACCGCAGCTACACTGAGCAGTTGCCTGTGGCGGTGTTGCCCGACACGCGTTCTACTCTGTATCTGTTTGCGACTCGCTCGCAATGGGAGGTCTTTACCAGGCGTTTTGCGGGCAGGCAGGCCAGGCTGTTTCTCAAGATCCAGGAAGGCGCCTATTGTCTAGATGGCTCTTGCGTTGTGTATGACATTGGCCCGGAACGCACCTTGGCGGCGATTGGGCACGAAGGGTGGCACCAATTCACCAGCCGTCACTTTAAGTACCGATTGCCCAGTTGGCTGGACGAAGGGATCGCCATGCAATTCGAGAATCCTGCGACGCTCGACGGGCAACTCTCCTTTGACTCTTGCGACAACCACTATCGCTTGCACTCTCTAGAGCGTGTCGTCAAAAACCGCCAGTGCATGCCTTTGGTGGACCTCCTGACGGTGAGTCCCGGAGAGGTGATGGCCCTGGACAGCGACGCTTCGGTGACGGCCTTCTACAGCCAATCGTATGCCCTCGTGCGCTTTCTGCAAGAGGCCGACAACGGGCGGTATTTAGCCCGCTACCGGGCCATGCTCGATGGCGGCCTGTTGGGGACATGGCCACTCAGCAAAAAGTGCCGTCGCATCGCTGCCGATCGGAATCGAGCTCGCACGGTCCGATGGAACAGTCAGGTCGGCAAGCAGATCTTCACGCACTACGTGCACCCCGATCCTCAAGGTCTTGAAGCCGAGTATTTCGATTTCTGTGAGCGCATCGTCGCGGGGCTGCCGTGACTCGAACAGAGCCTATGCTTTTGTAATCTCAAAGTGTCGTTTAAAATTGGCGTCGCTTAGATTGGGATGGTCCCAACGGTAATGGACACCACGACTCTCCAGTCGGTTTTGTGCAGACTGGGTCATGAGCATCGCCAAGGTCAGCATATTCTGACACTCCCATCCCTCCGGCTGATCGAAGACTTTGTCCATGACGTAACGTTGCCAAAAACCAATGATCTCCTGTGCCTCTTCCAGATGCTTCGCCTTGCGGGTGATGCCCACATTTCGCCACATGAGTGCCCGGAGCGAATTCCGAACGTCTGCGGTGTCTAAGCGGCTGCGATCGGAATCGGGGATGGCGTATTGCAAGAGGGGGTGACGCAGGTCGGCCAGATCGGTCACTTTGTGACGCGTCGCCGTTTGTCCGGCGATCATGCCGAAGACGAGTCCTTCCAACAGGGAATTGCTCCCGAGTCGATTGGCCCCGTGCAGGCAGGTAGAGGCCGCCTCCCCGCAGGCGAAGAGGTGAGGAAGGTTGGTCTCGCCGGCCTCGTTGGTCTTGACGCCACCGACCAAGTAGTGAGCGCTGGGCCGGACGGGAATCAGATCCTCACGAATGTCGATGTCAAAGGTCTCACACAGTTCGCTGATCAGGGGAAAGCGTTTCTGGAAGTGTGCCTTGTCGAAGTGTCGTATGTCCAGGTAGACATGAGTGGACTCTGTCTTGAGCATCTGCGATAAGATCGCCCGGCTGACCACGTCACGAGGCGCCAGTTCTGCCGCCTCATGATACTGCTTCATAAAGGCACGGCCCTCGGAGTCGACCAGTATGGCGCCTTCCCCTCGCAGCGTCTCTGTGATCAAAGCACGCGAGGCACCGGCAATATAGAGCGTCGTCGGATGGAATTGCATGAATTCCAGATCACGGAGGATGGCGCCTGCGCGGTAGGCCATGGCGAGTCCGTCGCCGGTGGCCACCTCGGGATTGGTCGTCTCTCGATAGAGCTGTCCCGCACCGCCCGTCGCCAGCAGGGTGTTGGCCGCCCAGATGATTTCACTGCGCCGTTGTGAATCCGAACCGACGACGCCGATACAGCGTTGATCTTCATCGGTCAAGAGGTCGATGACGAAGAAATCTTCCAGCAGAGAGATGTTCTTGTGCGCTTGGACGCGCTCAATGAGGGATTGGGCGATGATACGGCCTGTTTCGTCGCCATGGGCATGGGCTACGCGGGGTTTGCTGTGTCCTCCCTCACGCGTCATGTCAATCTGGCCCCCTTTGCGATCGAACTCCATGCCGCCCGCCATCAGTTGCTCCAGCAGACGGGGGCCCTGACGAACCACCAAGCTCACAATGTCGGGGTCACACAGGTCGCAGCCTGCCTTGAGCGTATCGGCGATGTGTTCGTCGAAACTGTCCAGTTCGTGTAGCACCGAGGCAATCCCGCCTTGCGCCTTCCAGGTATTGCTGTCACACAGTCTCTTCTTACACACCAGCAGCACCTTGCACTGCTCGGCCGCCTCCAGAGCGGCTCGCAGCCCCGCGATGCCGCTGCCGATCACGAGGCAGTCCGTGAAGAGCTGATGCGTGGAAATCGAATCTATGTTGACGAGATAGCGCCGAAAGTCCGGATGGTCTTGGCTATAGCAATCGGTGCCTTGATTCTCTGCACTCTCTGTCATACGATATCTGGCCCCTTAAAAGGAGTTCATCCTAACGGGAGGGGCGTTGCTTGGAAACTGTAAAGTGGGGAATCTCCACTAGGGGGAGCTTCAGGCTTCTGGAAAAAAACTGGACTTGATGATGGGATGACCTAAGATACGGCCTCGTACGCAGGCTGTTCTGTGTTTTGAACCGACGACAGACCATCTAAAAACTGAAATGGAATTCAGTTTGATCTAAAAAGGACGGACGACCCAATGGGCAAGATTGTAAACAGAGTGAATGCAAACTGTGATTTGGATTCCTACCTATTCACGAGTGAGTCGGTTACCATGGGGCACCCTGACAAGGTGTCTGACTGCATCTCGGATGCCATATTGGATGCTATGCTCGAGCAAGATCCCCAGAGTCGCGTGGCCTGTGAGACACTGGTGACCACCGGCCTGGTCGTGGTCGCGGGAGAGGTGACGTCGAAGGCCTATGTCGATATTCCCGGCGTCGTGCGTGAGACCATCAAGAAGATCGGGTACACGGATCCGAGCATTGGATTCGACCATGAGAACTGTGCCGTCATGGTGACATTGGATAGTCAAAGTCCGGACATATCTCAGGGTGTTACCAAAGGAGAGGGTCTTCATAAAGAGCAGGGTGCCGGTGATCAGGGACTGATGTTTGGCTATGCCACGAAAGAAACGGCTGTGAGAATGCCCATGCCCATTCATCTGGCCCATGCCCTGACGACGCGACTCGAAAAGGTGCGGCAGACCCAAAAGCTGCCGTGGCTCAGACCCGACGGGAAGAGTCAAGTGACCGTCGAGTACCACAACAACAAGCCCAAACGTATCCACACCGTGGTGATTTCGACTCAACATACGGAAGACATCTCATTCAGGAAGCTGCGCAAGGAGATCGAGGAGAAGGTGATCATGCCCTCCTTACCCAAAGGGCTGGTAGACAAGAAAATCATCATTCATGTAAACCCCACGGGCCGGTTTGTCGTGGGGGGGCCGAAGGGCGACTGCGGGCTGACGGGACGCAAGATTATCGTGGATACCTACGGTGGACGCGGCAGTCACGGAGGCGGCGCGTTCAGCGGCAAGGACCCCTCCAAGGTGGACCGCACGGCCAGCTACATGGCACGCTACATCGCTAAGAATATCGTGGAGGCCGATCTGGCAGAGGCCTGTGAGGTTCAACTCTCCTACGCGATTGGTGTGGCGGAGCCGACATCGGTCCTGGTCGATACCGAACAGACGGCCAAGATCAGTGAAGACAAAATCGCGGACATCGTACGGAAAGTCTTCCCTCTGACACCGCAGGGTATGATAAAACATCTGAACCTTCTGCGTCCCATTTACTCGGACACGGCCCATGGAGGGCACTTCGGTCGCACAGGGGAAGCGTTTACCTGGGAAAAGACGGATAAGGTCGCCACGTTGCGGAAAGCGGCCGGGCTCAAACCGAAGACGTAGCTGCACGCCGACCGGTCAACAGCGAAAGCCCGGCATCCACCGGGCTTTTTTGTGGCTTGAGCCGGTCCCTTAATGCTTGAAGTGTCGCTTGCCCGTGAAGACCATGGCGATGCCGGCGGCGTCTGCAGCCGCGATGACCTCCTTGTCTTTTTTCGACCCGCCCGGTTGCACGATCGCAGCGATACCGACCTTTGCCGCGTTTTCCACGTTGTCGGGGAAGGGGAAGAAGGCATCAGATGCCAAGACCGATCCTGCGTTTTCGTCGCCCGCCTGCTTGCAGGCGAGCAAACTGGATTCTAGCCGGTTCATCTGTCCGGCGCCTACACCGATGACCTTTCTGCCTTTGGCCAAGACGATGGTATTGCTCTTGGTGTGTTTGGCTGCGAGCCACGCGACACGTAGGTCCTCGAGTTGGTCCGTGGTGGGCTTGAGCTTGGTTGGGTAGGTCAGCTCGTCCGTTTCCCAACCGACCTGATCTCGTTTTTGCAGCAGCATGCCGCCTACGATATGACGCACATCATACTCCTCCGTGTCGAACTGCGTCTTGGAGATGGGACCCGTCTCGACCAGC
>JADFHU010000777.1 GCA_022567055.1 Planctomycetota bacterium | reverse complement strand
GCACCTGTACTATCCGCCGCAGGAAGGTCAGGCTCTGATCGGCGTCATTGCTTCGCGCACGGTTCAGTAGGCCGAAGCAGATCACGTTTTCCAATGCGAGAAACCCGATGACGACGTAGAGGGGACGGAACTGAAGGGACACGGAAAACAGAAAATGAGCCACCGTGACGGTCACCGCTGTGCCGACGACAGCGAACCAGCGGCACTTGATCAACCAGAAGGCCCGTCTTAGAAGTCTGGTTTCGTGGGTGAAGACCTCTTCCATCGCTTGACTCACCTCATACATGCCCGAACTATCGCTCGAAGGCGCGTGCCTATTTCCAAACAGAAAACCATCGTCCTCCGACTGTACTCACTCACAGTGGAGTTGGCAAGGCCACGGGGAGAGGTCGCCTGGACTCCCTCTTTGACTCGGAGAGTGACCAGATACTCGGCAACCGGGCGACACTGCGGACACGCGGGTCGAACAAGACATCAACGCTTGACATTGAAGACAGGCTGTCGGGAGCGAATCAGCTCGAGCTCGAGAGCCTTTCGTACCCGAGATTCAGTCTTGTCATGAAGGATCTGCATTTCGAGATTCAGGTTGTCTTTCCCGTAAGCCCAAATCCAATGGGCGAGACCTTTGTTGTCTGAATGCTCTAGATGCTTGGCAAGCCGTTTTCTCAGGTTTTCAGTTTCGCCAACGTACAAAAGCTGATCTGCGGCAAAGAAAAGATACACCCCTTGAGACGCCGGAATCTGTCCTGGACTTATTTCCTCAACGGATAGATTAAGAACGGTGGTGGGTGGAGCAACGCGCCCTACGAGCTCAGGCTTTAGCTTCTTTGCCTTGCGCAGACCGAGCGCAGCCCATCGGTACTGGAACGGACTGTATCCGGGCGCAATACGGTCGGCAACACGATCAAATTCGGCAGCCCTTGCTGGATCGCAGATAATGGTATCGAGAGTTAGCCCGTCGCGACGCTCAAGAAAACGAACAGCTATCTCCGCTGCGAATCGGTAGTCATCCTCGTTTCGAAAATGCGTTCTTGTCGCACGGGGTCGGCCGGCCAAACCGCCCTTCTTTCGAAAATTCAAGAGAGCCCGATTCAGATCTTCGACGGATGCTTGCAGGCCGCGTTGTCGACATTCGGAAATGAAATGTTGATTAAACTTCGGATCTGCAACGACGCGGTCCGTTGAAAAGCCTTCTGACGCCGCGTCGAAGGCCCCCACAATGGTGGTTGTCATGGAACAGGCCTGCTAAGTTGAAAGCAGTTAAGACGAGGTTTGAATTTCTTGACAAGACAGCTCTGCCAGGCGAGATTGCCTGCGGCTGAATGGTCCATGGGTAGAGTTTGCACAAAGATCGAGTCAGAAACACCTGACCAGGCCCGAAGCCGTTCGCGCGTAAATCGGCTCTGGAGATTCAGGGTTTCACCGACATAAAGATTGCGCGTGCGCTTTATGTTCTCGCTGAGGACGTATAGACCGGGCTTATGCGGCAGGTTTCGAGACTTGATTTCATTGATGGGCACCATCCTGCCGAGTCGGGACGGCGGCGTCAATAACGCGCCTCTGCTGCGGGCGTACTTCGCCTCTTTGCGGAGTCTCAGTGCGGCCCAGCGATAATCCAGCGGCTTGTAGCCCGGTGCAAATTGGCCGGCGATCCTGTCGAATTCAGCCACCATGACAGGATCGCAGAGGATTTCGTCCAGGCTTTTGGCAGCCTTTTCATCGAGCACTATCTGCCAGGCAATCTCACTAGCAAATACATACTTGTCGCATTCTTCCCACGGGAGGCTTGGGCGGAACCGGGTTTGAATGTGAGCCAGTTTGCCTGCCTTGCGCAGCCGGAACAACAACATGTTCCAGGTGCGCGCGTCGCCAGCCAGACCCAGACTGATGCAGGCAGCAACGAACGCTCCGTTGAGGTCAGGGTCAGCCACCACTCGGTCTGCTGAAAACCCGTCGTGCGTCAGGTGAAAGGCCTCTGTGATCCCTTGGAGGGTCATTTCAAGCTGGAGCTTATCGTAGTGCTTTTCCCTTGCGCAAAGATCATCCCGGGATGCCGACGGTCCACTGGATGGTGCCCGATCTGTTTTCGAAGGTCGGCCAGGTTTGCCCCTGGGGCCATTCCGCTTGCCCTCGGAGGTCCGCGGTGCACTCTTCAGGGGCTCGGGTGAGCCATCGAGTCGGTCACCGATCCGGACGCCTGCCATCCGCTGGCGCCCGTAGTTCACATAGGCCTTGGAAATGTCAAAGCCGATGAACCGGCGGCCCAGTTTTTTGGCCACGGCTAGGGTAGTCGCGCTACCTGAGAACGGATCGAGCACGGTGTCTCCGGGATTCGAGCAGGTTCGGACGATACGGCCCAGTAGTTGTTCCGGCATTTGGCAACCATGGAATCCAGCGCGTTCTTTAAACGTGCCCGCTACCCGCGGAAAGTACCACGTGTCCTCATCCGGCCTGAAACTGCTGTCCAAATCCTGCGGGCGCAGAGTGAAGGTCCTGTCCGTATCTGTCGGTGGGGAGATCTGCTCTGGCATCCAAGACCCGTCGTCAACGTCGAACTCTCCTACGGCGTCTGCGGGTCGGATGATCCACGTGTCGTCCGGGAGCCGTCCCTTGGAATTATCCCGCTTGTCGTTATAGACCAATTCTCG
>JADFHU010000776.1 GCA_022567055.1 Planctomycetota bacterium | reverse complement strand
CAAAACACCCTTGCCATTCATTCTCAATCCCATACTACGTGAACGGGCTCTCAATACTTTCGATCCAGACGCCGGTACCCCACCGCTTCGGCCACGTGCTCCCCGGTGATGGTTTCGCAGTCCGCGAGATCGGCGATGGTCCGTGACACCTTGCAGATCTTGTCATGAGCCCGGGCCGAGAGGCCGAATTCGGCCATGGCGTTCTTGAGCATCATCCGAGCCGGTGGTTCCAGGGCACAGAACGATTCCACCTGCCTGTGACTCATGGTGGCATTGTTGCCAATCGTGTCGGGTCCAAAACGCCGCGTCTGGTGCGCCCGCGCCTTCAGGACTCGCACGCGAATGTCAGCCGAGGTCTCGGCGCCGTTGCTGGGCTCCGCGTAGAGTTTATCGAAGGTCATGGCCGGCACATCGATGTGAATGTCAATCCGGTCCATCAGCGGCCCGGATACTTTCGAGAGATAGCGTTCGATCTGCTGCGGCGTGCAACGACAGCGCTTGATCCCAGACCCAAAGAAGCCGCAGGGACAGGGATTGAGCGACGCGACACACATGAAGCGGGCCGGATAGGTCATGGTGCGTTTGGCCCGCGACACCGTGATCGTGCCATCTTCCAGGGGCTGCCGGATCATCTCGAGAACATGACGGGGAAACTCGGCAAACTCATCCAAAAAGAGGATGCCGTGATGGGCGAGTGACAGCTCACCGGGCCGGGCATTGGGTCCACCGCCGACCAGCGCCGGACCGCTGGCCGAATGGTGGGGCATGCGAACGGGGCGCCGGGCCATCAAGGACTTGCCGCGCTCGAGCAGTCCCATGGAGGAATAGATGCGGGTCGTTTCCAGAGATTCAGCGAGCCCCAAGGGAGGAAGTAGCGTCACCAGACGCTGAGCCAGCATCGTCTTGCCGGCGCCGGGCGGACCGATCATCAAGATGTTGTGGCCGCCGGCCGCGGCCACCGTCAAGGCCCGCTTGGCCGCCTCCTGGCCGCGAACATCGGAGAAATCCGTGGCATACCGACTCTCGACGGCGAACACCTGGTCCAGATCAACTGTGGTCTTCTCCAGCACCACCTGTCCGGAGAACAAGCCCGCGACCTGGGCGAGCGATTCGACCCCAAACACGTCAATTCCCTGGACCACCGCCGCTTCCGCCGCATTGGCGGCCGGTACAAAGATCGCCCCATATCCCCGTGCCTGGGCCGCCATGGCCATACTGAGTGCGCCATTGACCGGCCGCACCCGTCCATCCAGGGCCAGCTCCCCTACCAGGACATGGTCCTGCATGGACTCCCCCGGCAATGCCCCGCTGCCCACGATCATGCCCAAGGCAATGGGAAGGTCGAAGGCCGGCCCCTCCTTCTTGATGTCCGCGGGCGCCAGATTGACCAGTGATTGGGTTTTGGGATAGCGAAATCCAGAATTGACAATGGCGCTGCGGACCCGCTCTAAACTCTCCTTCACCGCAGCATCAGGCAGACCGACGATGACCGTCTTCTCGAAACCGCCGCGACCGACGTCGACCTCCACTTCACAGACCACACCTTCGATCCCCTCCAGTGTGACCCCGTGAACTTGCGCCAGCATATCCTCATCCCCATTGAACCCCATGTCCCAATCGGCAAAGACGACGACCGCGATTCTAGGGAGAGGCGAAGATCTTGGCAAGGAGATTTCGAAATCAGTGGGCGGTGGGTTGGTAGGTCTGTGGTCTGTGGGTCGGTAGGTCTGTGGGTCTGTGGTCTGTGGGTCTGTGGGTCTGTGGTCCGTAGCCGGTCTTCAACGCAGACCGGCAGGAGGATACCAGCAATCGTCTGCCACTCACCGACTACTTCTACCGATTACCGATCACTGGCCTTCCACGTCCCATCTGGCCCCTGCTCCCCAAGGCGGACGGCAGGATTCCTATTGAATCCCTGAGTCCTATCTGCTATTGTGCGCCGGCTGATCGGGGAATAGCTCAGCTTGGCAGAGCGCTGTGTTCGGGACGCAGAGGCCGCTGGTTCGAATCCAGTTTCCCCGATGTTTTTAACTCTTCTCGGGACACAGGAGGAAATCATCCTCGTCATCGTCTTCATAGACGGAGGCGACCTGACTCAAGTCGGTCCCATCCACCCGGTTCCGGATCAACGCGTAGATGATGGTGTTTGCTGAAAAACAGTAGCTCACCACGAAGGCCGCCATGAGGCCCACAACGCTCATCACGCCCGCGTGGATCAGAAACGCGCCCACGCGTTCGGTCCAAAACGACGTTTCCACGGCCACCGGTGTGAAGAGAGACTCAAATCGGGGTTCGGCCCAGAGTCGTTCCAACTTCAGGTTCCCCTCCAGGAAACCCAACTGCAGGAAGCGATAGCAGGTCAAGAGCAAGCCAAACACGAAGAAGCGGACCAGAGCGTAGCTGATTCCCCCGTACACAAGGGCCACCGCCGTATACACGCCCAGACGCCAAGGCCGGGCGAAGACGTAGCGAAACGAGTTGTTGACGGCGGTAAAGCACTCAGAGTTTTCAAACGCGATGGTGGGGAACATGAGATTGATCCCTCCCAGGGCGCCCAATACCACGAGCATCATCAGCATGCCGGATATCATCACCAGGGGTATGAAGAGCCCGACCAGCAGCTCCCCCACGTAGCCAATATTGCCCAGCA
>JADFHU010000775.1 GCA_022567055.1 Planctomycetota bacterium | reverse complement strand
AGCGTCTCTTCTGGGAACTCGGCATCCTACGGCGTCGCATCCTGGAAACTCGATCCATCAAGGCGATGAAATCTAAGCGGGTGGCCCAGTGGGGCGGCCACCAGATCTGCTAGGTGGCCGGCGACCGGCAATACCCCACCCGTCACAAGCATTACGGGGCCTGCGGCAACCGCAGACAGGGGCATGGCCACGACTGCAAATCCAGCTTTCTCCAACAGATTAGGTTTCCGACCACTGGATAACCTATACCAGGGAAAGTGATCCTCGGTCGTGGCCGGTACGATCCGAATGGCTTGGCCACCTTTCGCGGTCATGGAGACCCTTAGCACGGTGTTCGCGTTCACCCGAAAACGCCGGATCCCCACATGCGTGCGGGTTTCGACGGTTGGATCATCAAAATAGACATGGGCAACATACTGCTTTTTGGCTTCCAGGAAATCGAGCGGCACGAGCAGTTTCCTGGGTTCACCGCTGTTCATAGCGCCGATGAACCAATTCTCTTGTGAGCGGCGGGCAATGACTGCGTATTCGCCGATATTGCTGTGAATGACCCTGGTGTCATCCCATACCGTCGGCACGTGATCGAAGAACTCCAATTCCGGTTCGTCGCCAATCGTTCCTCTTTGGCCACCTGCTCCGCCGCGATCGGGGCGGGACGCGCTCGGTCTGTCATACCAATAGAGAAACTGCCAGGGGCTGTACAGGCAAACTGCCTTGGCGAGTTGATAGGCATGTGAGGCATTCCTGGTAACGCGGCTGTCATAGTAACAAATCGTGTTGTCGGCGGCACCGGCCAGCATACGTGTGAAGAGAATGGTCAGGGTCTGTTGGTTTGAGGGACGTGTCTCGTCTCCGCCAATGCCTTCCTGCGTCATGAAGTTCGGGTAGGTACGGCTGTAGCCCGTGGGTCGGTACTCATCGTGCACGTCGACCATGAGTCGGTATTCTGCGGCCTTGCGCACCGCCTCGTGCAGCCAGGATGTCCATCGCTGTGAACCGACCCGCACAAAACCGTACTTCAAGCCCTTGATTCCCCACTGGCTGTACAAGGGCAGGAGGTCGTCGATCTGAGGCTCCAAGGCGCGACGATTCACATAGAGAATGATGCCAATGTCTCGCTCGTCGGCATACCGTATCACCCCCTGCAGATCCAGAGGTCCAGGTGATCGCTTGGGGTCGACGCTCACTGTTCTCGCGTCGGACGCGTCGCTGTATTCGTGACCGTACCAACCGGCATCAAACTCAACATACTGCAAATGACGCTTGGCGGCAAAATCGACGCACGCTTTGCCTCCCTGGGTTGTCAGCGTTACCTCACGGATCACTTTGCCAGGCTTGATCCATGATGTGTCGGTGATTTCACAGGGCGCGTTCAGGTTCAGGATGATGTCGTTGTTTTCCAGCAACTTCCCAGGGCTTTCGGCCACCATCACCACTCGCCAGGGCGTTGTGAGCGGTAGAGAAGAAAACACCTTGCTGCTCAACTCGGTCACGATGCAATAAGGGCTCTCGTGTGATAGGGCTAGTTTCATTCTGGCATAGTCAACCAATCCGGCCTCGGCGATGGCCACGTACGTGCTGTCATCGACCTTGATGGTGAGCGGCCTTTCTACCCCTGACCCCATTTCGCTGATCGCTTTTCGCTTGTACTGACCCTGGGCGGAAGTCACACACCAAGCCGTGTGGTCAGCGAGAAATCTAAACTCAGTATTCTCTTTTTCTATCTCGATACTATGGCGTGACCTGCTTTTGGGGATCTCGTATCGCAAGGCGACGCCTGCGTCATAGCAGCGGAATACCAATGCGAGTGTAGGGAGAGGCGGCTTCTGACCTGATAAAACCACCGTCATCTGATTGTACTTGTCGCGGATGGAACTCCGCTCCCCGTAGACGGGCTTCCATATACTGTCGTGACTGGCGGTAGTGATCGATTGGATGTCATAGTTGTCAGCCATGACCGAACCGTCCATGAGATCGAATCCCAGCCGCGATTCACCCACAAGAGGTTTGCCCTTGAATGATAGGCTGTAAACCGGACACTTCTCTCTATGAGCGACATTCTTCACATCAAAATGGAGAGAGAGATGTCCATTTGGCGATTCAAGGATGGCGGCAAAACAGACACTACCCGTGCAGAGAAAGAGAAAGGTAAGCGTCCAGACAGTTTTCATAGTCGGTCTCCAAATAATCCAGGGAGGTGATTTTTGGGTCGGATCTGAGTAAGGGACCGGCAAGAAATAACTTGGACTTTTGCATGCCCAATTGCACCCCATCTTGGATCGCTTCTCAATCGCGAAATCCGCGCCGTAGAACGGCTACGCCTGTGGTTTCGCTAAGAAGGCTTGGAAGGGACAGTCTTTTAAAAGACTGTCCCCCATCCTTATTTCTTCCAAATATGAGGCACACTTGGACCCCAAATTGTCCAACTTATTTCTTGCCGATCCCTAATCGCTCGACACTCTTTTCGACTGGTGTTTCAGACAGGGCCCAGTACAATTGCACCTGGCGCTACTGTCCCAGGAACTTCACACATTGGCGTCCTAAGGAGTTGTGCAAAAATAAATCATTGGTTTTACGCTCAGATTTGCGTCAGATTCGTTCGTGATCGATTGAGCGAAACCGGAAGCGTAGCTGTTCTACGTTGAGGATTCGCGATTGAGGAACG
>JADFHU010000774.1 GCA_022567055.1 Planctomycetota bacterium | reverse complement strand
CCCACCAGGGAACCATTGGCTGGATCGTCAAAACCATCGACCCAGGTGGCCCAGATCTCGAGGAATTCCGCGTCTTTATAGCTCTCCATGTCGTCGATCGGGATGGTATCCGCCGTGGTAAAGCTCCAGACGATGCCTTTCCAGATGCTGGGATCCATGGCCTCATTGACCTCATCGACACGCCAGGCATAGCTCTGGCCCAATTGCAGATCCAACGCCAGCGTGTCGAAGCTGCTTTCGCTGACTCCGCCTGCGAGCGCCAGGTTGTCCGGATCGGCCCCGACGTAGACCTCGTGGCGATCGGCCTCGCGGCCATTCCTACCCCAAGAGAGAGCGGAATCAGGCGCCACGTCCGTCGCACCTGAGTCAGGATTTGGCCTGGTGGCAAACGTGGGTATGAAGAGGAACCGTACCTCACTGAGACTGACTTGCGGGGCGATACCCTGTACGCTGCTGATGGCAATGCGAACAAACTGGGCCGTGATACCGCCGAATGCGATGGTGTTGTTTTGCGCGTAACCCTCTGTACCGGGGGCCTGGGCCAAGGGCCCGACACCGTCGAGAACGGTCCAGTTCTCGCCATCTAGAGAGTGTTCGATGACCACGTCTTTGGCGCCGAATCCCACGAAGGCCTCGATGAGTTGATTCGAGTTCCAGATCCAAAGCTCGTGCAGCTTGTAGGCCCGGTCGAAGGCGTACTCGATCGTGGCCGGAATGGCCCCGCTGATCCACATGTCAGAGGCGGAAACCCCATGAAGATCGCCCACCATACCAGAGCCGTCGATGGTCCTCTCAGGGCCGGAAACGCCGAACGAGCTGGAGGCCGTGGCCGTGATATTCGCGATGGGAAATCCAATCGGCTCAACGGTAAAGCTCCAGACCTCGCCCGTAAACACGGTAAAGTCAGGGGCACTATTGGCCTCGTCCACACGCCAGTAAAAGGTTTCGCCGAAGGGGAGACGTCCGGGATCAACGCTGGTCTCTGTGATGCCGTCGGCAATCAGCGCGCCGGCCGCCCCCTCATTGACGTCGTTAAAGTTTGTGCTCAGGTAGACGTTGCGTGTCGCGGCGAAGGTGCCGGCATCCCAGGTCAGGACAACATCACGCAGAACATCAATCTCTTCCTTAGCAGGATTGGGTGAACTGGCCGCGCCTGGCAGGCTGCCATCGGAAAGCAACTCGACTTCACCGATCTGCATACTATTGGCCGCGGCGCGGTCTCGGATATCCGTGAAGATCAACTCATAGTGAGTGTAGACCTTGTTATTTGTGATAGGAACAGGTTCGGAAATCCAAGTGTTCCGCGGATGGGGGGTAGCCTGACTCATTTCATCGATTGTTCCCTCAGCAATTAATATATAGGGTCCATCAATGCTCACGTCGGAGCCGGACAGCCTGAAGCTGATCGGGTCTCGAGGCGTCGCGTCGTTGGCGGTCGCAAAATTTAGTGCCGTGATGACGACCGAGGGACCCGATGGGGTGACGCGAAAACCGGTGCCTCCGGTCCCCGGATCGGGGGCAAAATCGCCCTTAAAGTGCAGGTACTTGAATCCCGAGATCTGATTGTCAATCGCCAGCGGGGGCGCCTCATTCCCGGGCCAATCCCCGTCATTGGGGACGCCTTCTATCGGATCACCGGGGTTGGTGATATCAAACAACACTTGGGCATGGGCAGTGCCGGTCCAGACCAGCGCTACAAGCAATAAGAACAGTGTTCGTTTCCACATTTCAACGCTCCTCATTTGTCAACTGAATAGTCATCAATTTCAGACGGTCCGTTTTCGTCGAACCGTCCCTAACTGGAAAAATCCAACACCTAACTCACTCCTACTCGCAACAACACCTCCTGCCGGACTGGCCGCATCGTCGACTCCTCCTGCCGATCCATGCACGATCGTGGCGTCATTATCATTCGCATAGTACCAAGACAGCCTGAGCCACGAAACAAAAAAAAGGCATGGTTCAATTTTAGGTAACAGTTCATCAGGATTCACGATACTTCTGAAGTCGTAAACCACATACCCAATTAGAGTTTTAGGTTCACGGTTCAGGGTCCACGGATCGAAGCCTTGAATCAGTTTTTCCTTCAACTGTGAACCTGGAACCTGGAACCATGCCAAAAAAATGGTCTGTACTGTGTGCGTACTGGCCTTCCCAGCAAATCCTTCCTTGCCCGTTGGGACACGCGCGGATGAAGCTCTCAATAGCACCACCGCGGGTCCTATGGACGCTTTCGCCTGTCAGGGGTGAGACTCGTAGCGCCGAGAGTCACTCGGATGCGCTGAGTCCCTAGGGTGTAAATAGAAGTCATTCTGAGAATGTCAGATGCAGTCCGAAGTTTCAGTGGGGTCTGGCAGCGACTCATGTTGGGGATCGACAATCCGTCGCAATTTCAATGTAACCTCCTCTTGTACAGTTAGTTACAGCATGTCCACTGTCCACTGTCCACAGTAGATCAGACGTCAATCCGAAAATCGCGATCAATACAGACATATTAAGGATCTATGACTAAATGTTACCGGTGAAACTTTATTATGTGGCTGTCGAAAAAGGGGTTTTTCTTGTATGGCCCCAGCGTTGCGCTGTATACTATGCGGAATGGTCCGTTGGTAGTTTCACCTTGATATGTGCTGCTGGGACTGTTTTGGCGAACGTGATTTCGGCTATGA
>JADFHU010000773.1 GCA_022567055.1 Planctomycetota bacterium | reverse complement strand
CGCTGATCGGTCTAGAGATAGGTTCCACCGTGAAGCTCCATATATTGCCCCCAAACACGGTGAAGTCCGGTGCACCGTTGACCTCGTCGACACGCCAAAAGTAGGTTTGACCGAATTCGAGTCGACCGGGATCGAGGGTCGTATCGCCATGGTCCTGTTGAACCAGTACTGCATTGGGGTTACTGACATCGGCCGTATTGACATCATCGAACACAGTTCCAAGGTAGACATTGTGCGTTTGGGCGAATTCGCCCGGAGCCCAGGCAAGGAGAGTGTCTCGAAAGATGTCACTTAATTCATTCTCGGGGTTCGGCTTGGCGGCAAGCTCCTTCGGGTTTAAACCGGACATGGCGGACTGGATTTCAGCTTCTCCCAGGACTTCTGCAAAAACCGCGAAATCATCAACGGCACCACTGTAAGATTCACCACCGGCGGTGCCTCCAACGTAATAGGTCGCGTTCACGCCATCGGTCGTCTGGAAGGCTGATTCCTGTGAGACGGCCCCGTTGACATAGACGCGAAAGTTCGTCCCATCCCCTATCGTTGCGGTGTGTGTCCATTCGTCGGCAGGAACAACCCCTGGGGCCGTCTCACACATACCTCCCGCCCAACCTCCATTAACGCGACCACGCCATGAAAGCCTCCCATCGTTGTTAAGGAACAGCGTGTCATTTGAGCCGCTACTCCCAACCGCCCGAAAAATCTGCTGCCACGTGTTGCCGGTTCGCTTCGGGTTAATCCACGCAAGCACCGTAAATGATCCCTGGAACAGGTCGAGGGTTAGCGAATCGGATGCGGGGATGACGACGCGACTGCTTTCAAATGCGAGCGCCTGTCCCAATTGTCCCTCCACAACTGTCGGACTGTCTTCCAGTGTTCCAACGTTGCCGGACCCCGATAGATCGTCGACGGTATCCCCTGCGATATTATCGAAGGAGAAGTGGACAACTAGCTGGGCATTGACAGTGCCCGCCAAAAGTACTGCAACCACAAACATCCAACACATCAGTCTCGTTGCCATGATGAATCCTCCTAGCAGTTAAGAATTGGGGGTTATCCACCTAACGCAAGCATCAAACAAGATGCAGTATGGATACCCATGAAAGCCAGACCGAAAGGCGAGCACCTCGACGACCAGCGCGGCGAGTACACATGCACCTTCAACCGCCGAGGTCACGTGGACTGCTACTCTACAGGTTCATACGAAGCGCTATCGAAAATGTACTTGGGGACCGGCAAGAAATAACTTGGACTTTTGAATGCCCAATTGCACCCCATCTTGGATCGCTTCTCAATCGCAACATCCGCGACGTAGAACGGCTACGCCTGTGGTGTCGCTCAATCGGCGCGAACCAATATGGGGCACACTTGGACCCCAAATTGTCCAATTTATTTCTTGCCGATCCCTTACCCTGGAAAACTGAAAGACCTGGTATTAGGCGCTGCGCCACCTCCTTATCTTGATTGCATCAGGGGATGTTTATCCCAAGAGTTCGGCCAATATTATAACAGATCTGTAAGAATGAGCCAGTATTTTGATTTCTTACCAATGCAAAAAGGCCTGTGCCGCTTAGGCACAGGCCCATAAGTCATCGATGGTCTCTTTCTATCCCTTCATCAGAACCCCCTGTGCATCGGTGCCGTCCGTCCGGCCAGCCAAGCGATTTCACCGTCCGTCAACGTGACGCTGTAGATCACGGCATCATCCACGCTGCCGGGGAAGGAACTGGTCTGGGTGATCCGGCTGCCGACGTGGACACGATCCGACGAGGCCGACAGGTCTCGCACATTCGATTTCCCGACATCGGTGTCCATGGGGACGCCGTCGCCGTAATACCCGATCGTCGTGCCGTCGTAGGTCATGGCATAATGGTGCCACTCCAACGCTTCTTCGTCGGAGAAGATCGTCTCCTCCCAGCCCCAGACGTGGGCGCCGACGCCGCCGGGTCCGCCCAGGCTGCCGATGTTGAAGTGGCTGCCGTTGCCGCCCCCACCGGCCGCCGTGCCGGTGAACCCGAAGATAAGGGTCCAGTCGGTGATGGTGGTGCTGTCGGCTTTGGCCCAGCAGGCGATGGTCCGAGGCATGTTGCCGCTGATGCCCACACCCTCGATCGAGATGTACTGATCGTCACCACCGGGCAGGCTGACCACCTGACCTCGGACGGGATCGTTCACGAAGGTCACGGCGCCGACCGGCGTGCCCTTGTGGCCGTTGCCGGAGGTATCGTTGGCGTTTCCGTCGAAGGTGTGCCGGGCCACCAGATTTGCCACATCGGGTTCCGCCGGTACGGTGAACTGGGGAGCCAGCGGGTAAAGCCCGATATCGTCGATGTAAACGACGCCCGTCGCACCGGCGCCTTCGACGCCGATCGTCAAGGACGTTACGTTCATCAAATTGCCGCCCGCGGTCGACAGATCGATGTTCCACGGCTGCCATATGGCTCTGCCGAGGTCGCCGGCATCGCCGTCATAGGGGATCTTGGTATTGTTGATCTTGACATAGAGTTGGCCGCCGCTGTTTGCCGAATCACCATGGAAGTACAAGGACAGGCTCTGAACGCCGTGCCCGGTCCAATCCATCGGGGCGTCGAAGGTACGCGTCGCCTCTGAAACTGAGGCGGTGCTGTTGTCATAGTCCATGGGAAGGGATTGCCTGCCGCCATGGACGATGCCG
>JADFHU010000131.1 GCA_022567055.1 Planctomycetota bacterium | reverse complement strand
CACCGAGGCATGGGTGCAGTTCAGCGCCGATGATGTCGACAATCCTTACCATGCCCTGGCCGTGTCTCTGGTGATCGAAGGTCAACTGTCCCCGAATCCTGACACGTTCGCTTCAACGGCCGGTAACATCAGTGGCAGGGCGACGACCTCTGCGCAGGTCGTGTGGGACATTCCTCAATGGACGACCGTGCACGCCATGGGTCCCGAGGAGCGTAGCCCTGACATTTCCAGTATTATCCAGGAGATCGTCAATCAGCCCGACTGGTCCGGCGAGGCGATCGTGCTGTTGTTTGCTGACAATCCGGCCAATCCCTCCGAGGGAACCCGGGAAGCCGAGTCGTTTGACGGGAGCGCCAGTGACGCACCCCTGCTCCACATCAGCTTTGAGTAGCATCGCGACAGATCATCGATAACCTATGGGCCTGTGTCTCCAATGACACAGGCCCTTTTTTCATGAATCTTGATCATGGTCTTGTTTCAATCTTGGCTCAATCTGCGCTTGTCAAGCGCCCTGCAATTCGTCACGACATCTTGGACTTTTGTGGACGAGTTCTCGTACACAAAAGTCCAGGATGTCGTGACCAGTGCCTCGGCTATTGTTTTACGTTCGTCTTACCCGGGTAATGCTCATCCAGCCAATCGAGATCCTCGTTATACGGATTGAATACCTGCCCCTTGCCAAATCCCAGGGCCTCCGCCTCGAACCGACTGTTGCAGTAGATGATCGTACGTTTGTCCTGCCACTTTTTTCGGTCGGCATGCCCATCCATGAAACTGAATGTGCAGGCCGTGCTATGAAAGAGCCCCAAAGGATCCCAGAGGCTCTGCCTGCCGGGATTGTAGGACCAGGTGCCGTTGTGATTGACGGCCCTACCATCATAAATGTCTTCGACGAACAACATTTTTTTGCCGGGATTCTTGAAGTTAAACAGCTTCTTCTCATCCTTGGGGCCATTTGCCTTCATGTAATCCGTCATGGAATAGCTGCGGTAGATGAGATAGGCCGGAGCATTTCCATATGCCTGGGTTCCCTGCGTCACACGGTTGTCCCCCGGACAGTGATAAACACCCACATCCCTTAGATATTTAAACAGGGCCCCTTCTCTCAGACCGTTATACCGTTGTTCTCGTGTCACATCTTGGCCGCTGCTACCCATCTCAACGATGCTGGTTCCCGAGTAGTCCAAAGGTGGTTTCACCCAGGACGGCACACCATTTACCAGGTCAAAGTATGCCGACCCACTACACACCGTGCCTTCGTTTTCCGATGCATACATGATGTAGGCCGCAGCCAGTTGTTTCTGATTCGCCAGACAAACAATACCTCGGGCCTGCTCGCGGGCTATGTTGAGGGCGGGCATGAGGACTGCCATTAACAGGGCAATAATGGCAATGACTACCAGTAACTCAATCAGTGTAAAACCACGTCGCCACACAATAACACTCCTTTTGTGTTAAATTCGGCGTTGGTGCATGAATCAATGATACAATGCAATGCGCTCTCTGACAACCGATTTAACAAACCTGATATGATACTGGCCTACCTATTTCCAGCATCCTATTCAAAACGGCACACCATGCGCTTGTCAAGCGTCGATTGGACCACCCTGAGATCTGCTCTAACATCATAGTTTTCGGATGGTTAGACGCCCAAGGCTCCCATTGGCATTTCTACCCCTACCCTGCTACAATTACGCTCTTACAGATGGTATTCCTTCAGTCTAGAGGAGGCGTGGACGAGCATGATGGACAAGAACCTCGACACCATCAGCTACCCAAAGTGACGAGTTCTCGTACACAAAAGTCCAGGATGTCGTGATCAGTACCTCGGTTCCCTTTCAACGAGCTGATAAATGGGTTACCACATTATCTGACGAGGATTGGACACGCACCGACGTTCGTGATGGCGAAAAAGGCCCCTTAGTTTTAGAGATCGTCAAACGTCGTGTGGTTGCAAAAACTGAACATAGTCGTGAGAAAAGCACCGAGGACCTCTTGGTCGTGACACGTTATCTGGATGAAAACCGTCAAACGAAATATGATTATCATCTTTCCAATGCCGCCTCAGATACACCGTTGGAGGAACTGGCTCGCGTGAGTAAGGCCGAGCATTTGGTTGAGAATGGTCTCAAGCGTGCGAAAAGCGAAGCGGGCCTTTCGGACTATGAGACTCGGACATGGTCTGGTTGGTACCATCACCAAATCTTATCGCTGATAGCCACCTGGTTCTTAATCCGCGAGGCGCGGCGGGGAAAAAAAATACACACCTGCGATCACGGTTCCGTTGATTCGCACGTTATTGGATATCCGTCTTCGCCAGTCCTGCGATCGTCACCATCCGGGTTGGGAAATCCGCTTGGCACAACGCAAAAGTATTCGAAAAGAAATGGCACGATTCTATCACTACAAGAAGCATAACCTATGGCCTCCAAGGAGACTTAAGAAAAGAGCGTGATGTGGGACAGTACAGCTAATGAATAGATAAAATATTCGTAGCAACAGTGGGCTCCGCCGCTCCACTCTGAAATAAGCAAATTCCCTATTCCATCACCGGTGATGTCTTTGCCCATGGCCACAAGCTCACTTTGCAGCATATACTCCAAGATCAGTCCAATACGAAACACCCCTGGTTTTGCATACACGAGGTTGCCATCATTGAATACTGAAAAAGCGCCTTCAAAAGCCTCAGGGTCACGGTATACGCGTACCGTGTAATCCTCGTATGTTGACTCCTGCTGCAGAAAACCATCCTGGAAGAACCTAATCCTTACATATTCAATTACTGCCTGAGCATATTTCGAGTGATGAAGGTTATACCAATAAAGATCTCGGGCATTATCGTTTTTAAGGGCATAGCGGATATGAATAAAGTCGATCAGCAGGACATCACGCATCTTGCCGAGGAAGGGTCCCCATTTCTCTAACTCGTCGTCAGGTAATGCATAAAGCATGTTATGAATCCTTTTCCCGAGAGCTTCCACGTTCACAATCGCCTCGGGCCTTACTTTGATCCCATAAAGCGTGTATTTATCGGCATCAGGTAGCTCTACAACCGTCCCCAAGTATTCGTAATAGAGTTTTTGTGCAGATTCTCTGGTAAGTGCGGTGTTTTTCAATGATTCTATGAGCTTGGGATCTACCCAACTTTCAAGGATCTCCTTCATGTTGCTAATTTCCATCTCAGCTATCTTGCCGGCAAATTCACCTACACTCGGCTTAGCGCCACCTGTAAATCCTAAGACAAGAATTGCCGTCACCAGCAGCACAATTTCTCTTATGGGATTTTGATGTGAGACACGTATAAGCTTAAAGAGCTTCGTCATAGTTTGAAATTCATCCTTGTCGTTGAGTTCTTTCAAATATCTTCCCTAAATCCATTCCAATCAATTCTGCTGCTTTTGCCTGATACATTTACTTTTTATCATCTGTACCACCTCACCATTTTCAAGAAACAAAAAAAAGAAAGAAATCACTAATACGGTTCGCCGTACATGATTTCGTGCAGACAAGCGCTGCACAGACAACCCATAACTCTACAAACATTGCACATCCAATT
Source organism: Planctomycetota bacterium (assembly GCA_022567055.1). GTDB lineage: Bacteria > Planctomycetota > Phycisphaerae > Sedimentisphaerales > Anaerobacaceae > JAIPFM01. Next base: position 6,828 of record JADFHU010000131.1, on the reverse strand, counting down.
CACCTCCGCAGTGTTTATTGACACTACACAGGTTTTGCGTGGGCCTCCCCGGCCAGAGGGGCGACCTCGGCAGACGTGCCGACAAATTGCGGGAAACCTGAGCGTACTCCTGCGCTCAGGCCTGGGGGTTTAGAAAGGGGAAAACCGAAGAGGTTGTCCCCTTCTTTCGTTGGGCTGGAAGCTCTGTCTGGAAGCCCGACACCGCTTTAGCGGTCAGACTGGGTAGGGGATTTGCCCGTCCGCACGAAGTGCAGCCTTCGCAACAAGAATTCCAATGGTTTCTCGGCAGAGAAGTCTCTCCATAGATTTTGCGAAGAGGAAAATTTAGGAATGGGTTTTTGAACGAGAAAATCCTGTCTACCCATCCATAAATTTTCCGGCAAATCCCCGAACATGGGTCGCCCAATATCGACGGCCTTTTCCAAAACCTGGACCTACCTTGTCGGCAGGAAGTGAAGTCCCAGAACTCACCTAAGTGTATATCGACATCTTCTTAGCCACCATCTTATCTGTTCCATGCTCCTATCGCAGCCAGGTTTGCACGAAGGTAGCCGCTGTTTTCTGCCTTGAATCGTTATATCCCCTTGTGGTATGCTGACTTCTGTATGTTGAAATCAAATTTTCGATGATTTGTTAGGATCAAAGTGCCAGATATCATTAGCCACGCTAAAATCAGGACTCAAGGGCCCCAGACTAAAGAAATTCTATCATAATTACGTATGTGTCCCCAGATTCCTTGGTACAATGCTGGACTACTCATTATCGGAACCAATGTTCTTCTCTTTCCACAAATCGGTTATATCATAGGAGGATAAAATGACTAGTCTTAAGGACCGTATGATTGGTGCGTCCAAACTCGATGTTAACGTTTATGAAGAGGTTGAGGCTGACAAGACAGCGACGGGTCAGGCCATGGGAGTTGTGGTCCTTTCCAGTCTAGCGGCCGGAATCGGAAGTATCGGAAGAGGGGGGTTGGGCATCGGGATTTTATTTGGGACAATCGCAGCCCTGATCGGGTGGTATGTCTGGGCGTACATTACTTATTTTGTGGGTACGAAGCTTCTTCCTGAACCACAGACCAAGGCCGATCATGGCGAGTTGTTACGAACCATCGGTTTTTCAAGCTCCCCTGGACTAATTCGGGTATTGGGTATCGTTCCGGGGCTGACGGGAATTATCTATCTGATTGCTTCGATCTGGATGCTAATCGCAATGGTCATTGCGGTGAGACAGGCCCTTGATTATCAAAGTACATTTCGGGCCGTTGGAGTCTGTATGATAGGTTGGGTTATTCAAACTTTGATTCTAGTTTTAGTACTTTTTGTCCTGGGTGGATTTGCACGTCCAGCCTAAAAGGCATCACACCATTCCCCTTCCTGACATATGTCAGTATTCAATGACCAATTTCATCCACCACCTCAACCCCTATCGCCCACTCAGCATCCACATCTGCCGCGATCTTCTCACACCTCAGGCAGTACCCATCCGGAGACTCCGAAGTACGTTTGTCACAAACTCTGCATTTCATGTTCATCACCTCCATCATGACTTTGGTTTTTCTAAAAGCAGAAAAACCAAAGTTAGGCAAGACCATTATAAGCAAAACCAATAGCTCTTTAGTGAAATTGGAATACCGCGTGGGGTGTAAGTATTATCCTCGCATAACTCCTTGTGGACAAAGGGCATGGAGTCTTCACGGCCGAAAGTGTTTGCCGGTTGGAGGAGGATTTCGTACTCTGCCCAGACTATGAAACAGAAACTATGGCTCCCGGTGATCACTTGTCTGGCCTATTGCATCGACAAGGAACTCTACAAGGCAATTGACTACCTTAGGGAACAGGTACGGGTCCTCGTGGAACACCAGGAGACCCAGGGCAATCGCATTCGTTTGACCAACAGGCAGCGGATGAGGGTGGCGGCCAAAGCAGGACGCCTTAGCAGAAAGATGCTGGAGCAGTGTACAGAGATGTTCACGGTAGATACTATCATGCGGTGGTATCGGGAACTCGTTGCCCAGAAGTATGATGGATCTCAGAACCGAACGTCACCAGGTAGACCACTAATAGGCCAGGAGATTGTCAATCTTGTGATTCGATTCAAAGAAGAAAATCCCCGCTGGGGATACCAGAAGATCACCGATCAAGTTGTGTATCTGGGCCACAAGATCAGCAAATCCAGTGTAAAGAACATATTGATTGAAAACGGTTATGATCCTGAGCCAGACCTGACTGTTAGATCAACCTGGCATGAGTTTATCAAGAGTCATTGGGACGTATTGGCGGCCTGTGACTTCTTTACCATTGAGCTTCTTGTACGCCACAAACTAATCCGCTGTACAGTGTTCTTTGTTATAGAGCTTTCCACCCGGAAGGCCTTTTATGCTCCCATCAAGCTTCAACCAGATGGGACCTACATGAAACAGGTAGCAAAGATTCTTGTCGATAGTGAAGATGGCTTTCTGCTAGGAAAACGGTATTTAATCCACGATCGTGATCCGCTGTATAAAACCGATGGATTCCATGGGATACTGAAGAGCATCGACGTGAAACCAGTGCGGCTTCCAGCGCGAAGCCCAGATTTGAATTGCTATGCGGAGCGATATGTCAAAACGGTAAAATCCGAGTGCTTAGACCATTTGATTCTCTCCTCCGTGGAGCAGCTTGAACATGTGCTTCGACAGTTCGGTGAGTATTATCATCATGAGCGCATTCACCAATCGCTGGGCAGAATCATTGAGCCCACACACTCCACTGAGGACACGGCTGAGATTGTATGTATTGAACGCCTGGGCGGATTGCTGAAGTCCTATCACCGATTAGCTGCTTGAGTAGGGGGGGGATTTGAGATGCCGGGAGTGAAACTCGAAGTGGAAGGTGTGCGCGATGTCTGCAAAAAGTCTTTTTAGCGTCACTGCACCATTGAGCAGCTCCAAATGCAGTTGAACATTTCTAATGAATCGAAATGTATCTTTCTTTGGTTCAAGAGTTTATGCTCCGATGAGTTTTTACACCCTACGCTTTTTTCCGACGCCATCGAGGGAATCCAGATTACGGTGCTTTACCTTCACCTTCGACCAAAACCAGGTGTCGGTCCACTGGAGTGGCTGGAAAGACCTCTCTCTCGCCGCCGAGCCAATCGACCTCAATGCGGCTGATCTCGGTGCGCGGTCCCAGGCCGAAACAGAGGCGCGAGCCAAAGTGGCTCTGATAGCTACGACCGCTGTGCACTTCGTCCATAAGCGTCAGGTCGGGTGTGACCACGCGAACCTGAGCTCCGATGCCCTCTCGATTGCTGCTTGTTCCGCGTAGCGTCACCTGCAGCCAATGACCTTGAGAGGCCGTTTCATTTTTCAGAAGAGTCGGCAGTCCGCCTGCGTTCAAGATGACGATGTCCACGTCTCCGTCGTTGTCCAGGTCGTCGAAGGCTGCACCGCGACTGACTTGCTTCACCTCTAGCCCACTGCCACTGGTTCGCGAGACCTCTCGGTATCGGTTGCCGGTGTTTTCAAAGAGGCAGTTCAGTTGTGCGTAGCTATGCCGTCTGTCATACTTCTCGATGTAGGGCTGCAGGTGTCCGCAGGCCACGAAGATGTCGCGATCGCCGTCGTTGTCGAAATCGACCAGGCCGGCGCCCCACGTGACCTTGGGGAAGGTTCCGATCCCGGCGCCTGACATTAGGGTGATATCGTTAAAGGCACCCACGCCCATGTTCCTGTACAGGGCCGCCCACTGTCCCTGATAAGAGGTGAGATAGAGATCTAGCCAGCCGTCGTTGTCGAAGTCTCCAAGATCGATCCCCATGCTGCCCTGAGCCTCTCCGTTGTGATCGAAGGCCACTGCGGCAAGGAATCCCATCTCTTCGAATCGTCCCGTTCCGTCATTCAAGAACAGGTGGTTTTCGCTCGCGTCGTTGGCAACAAAGATGTCCGTATCCCCATCGTTGTCAAAATCTCCGCAGATGCTTCCCATCCCCGCGCCTGAAACCGCAGAGATCCCTGAGGGCCCGCTGATATCGGTAAAGGTGCCGTCTCCATTGTTTCGGTAGAGCGTGTCCGCTGTCTGGGCATAAATGGAAGCCGCGGGTCCCAGATAGTTCGGGTAGCCCTGACGAGTGGCAGGTGCCGAAAGTGTCTCAAGACAATGGACATAGTGAGAGACAAAGAGATCGAGGTCGCCGTCGCCGTCGGCATCTAGAAAATTGGCCCCGGACCCCATCTGGACGTCACCGTCCAGGCCTGCCTGCTTCGTCACCTCCGTAAAGGTGCCGTCGCCATTGTTGCGGTAGAGCGCATTGGGGCCGTAGTTATTGAGAAAGAGGTCGGGATCACCATCACTGTCATAGTCACCGACCGTGACACCCAAGCCGTATCCCGTGTCGCCAATGCCGGCCGCATCGGTCATGTCCCTAAAACGCCAGTTGCCTTCGTTACGATAGAGCGCATTTCGCGGGCGGGGACCCGCGGGATTCGCATCGTGGTACGCTCCATTGAGAAAGTAGAGATCGATATCTCCGTCGAGGTCGTAGTCGAAGAGCGCCAGGCCGGCGCCGACCGTTTCGACGATATGATACTTGCCTGAAGCGCCGATCGTGTGGCGAAAGGTGATGCCTGTTTTATCGGTCACATCGGTAAAGCGCATCTCTCCGTGTAGGGGAGAGATACAGAAGAACAACAACGACATTAGAGCGCGTGCGCAGAAGCGACCCCCTCTTCCAGAGGGTCGCCAATCACCTCGTTCGATGGCGGCGAATGATGGCATCAAAGTCCCTGTATTTGGCGTTGTCAGGATCGAGGCGGACGGCTCTCTGGATGGCAGACAGCGCGGACCGGCCGTTGCCGTTGACGTGATGCGCCTTCGAGAGCGTATAGTAGTGGTCGGCGCTGCCCTTCAGTTGCACAGCTCGTTGGGCCAGAGACAGCGTCTCCTTGAGATGCTTGCCTGTTTTTAGGTTGAGATTGACCAATTCCCGGTATGCGGGACTGTAGTTGGGAAATCGATCGATCGCCTGCCTGAAAGCCTTCTCCGCGCGGTCGTATTGGCGCAACTGCCTGTAGAGCGTCCCGACATTCACACCGTACATGGATTGATTTGGGTCGACGCGCTGAGCCTGCTGGTAGAGTTTGATCGCATCCGCGGGGCGCTTCATGCGGTAGTGGTGGGTGGCAAGTTGCTCCAAACAGACGGCCCAGCCCGGAGCGAGCGCCACGGTTCGTTCGAGAAGCGGACCTCCCTGGACTGTCTTCTTGTTTCGAGCATAGAGTTGATAGGCCTTTATGTAGTAAGCTGCGAGCCAATTGCGGTTCTGGGGTATCTCCTCAATGCGGATCTGCCGCTCTTCTGAAGCGTCTTTCTCTTGTTTCAGGGTGATATAGTTATTACGGGCTTTCTTCGCTCGTTCACTTTGCTTCATCATTTGATATGAGAGGGCTAGGCCATAGTAGGCATTGTAATAGTCGGGCGTCAGCTCGATGGCCTTTTGATAGTCTAGCGCCGCCTGTTCGAATTGCTGCAACTGGCGCCGGCACTGTCCGAGGAGGAAATAGTTCCGTGCCGCCGGGGGTGAGAGCGCACATTCCTGTTCCAGCAACTCGACGGCCGGCGATGGCTCTCCTCTTTCCAGATAGGCATTGGCGATGTGCCAGCGTAGATGGGGCGTTTTTGGATTGATTCGGAGCCCCTGATTCCAATAGGCAAGCGCCTGCGTCTGGTCTTCCTGCGCCTCGGCCAACTGTCCCAGTTTTTCATAGAGGTCGGATCGCTGGGGATTCTTGGTCAGGGCCTGCTTCCAGGCGGCCCTGGCGAGGGCATCCTCACGGAGGCCTTCGTAGACGTCACCCTGGAGGATGTCGGCGTTCTCATCCTGCGGAAACATCGTCATGAGGTGTTTGGCCAGGGCCAATGCCTCCGACCGCATCTCGGCCACGAGCCTGGCCTGAGCTTCCAGGAGCGCTTCAGGGCCTGCGCTCGAGTTGGGATCGATCGTCCGGTAGAGCCTCTGGGGGGGGCTGAAGGTCGCGGTCTCTCTCTGGTAAAGGGAGAGCGCGACGAAGACCAGCAGACCCAAGAAGATCGTCCCGCCTATGATCCATTTTACGCCTCTCTTCGACCGGCGAGGAGGAGGCCCAGGGCCGGTCTTTGCAGACCGCCTTTTTTTGGGTCTCTTTTGCATGTCCGGATTATACGGTATTCAGCCAGGGAAGCAGCACTTTTAGGAATCAAGAGAGTCTAAAAGACCCCAAGATCCGTCGGCGGAAAGACAAAGGCGCCCAGGCATGGATAGCTCGTCAGGGGCTGGCCTGACGAGTTCAAGTTTTTGGCAAGCACATAAGAAAAGGGGTCTGTGCCGAGTGGGCACAGACCCCAGGTGTTACCCGTTCAAAGACAACCTTACTTCATCAACGCAATGGCATCGAGTAATGCGCCGTCTTCACGCCGTGCGACCTCGAGGGTGTGGGTGCCCGCAGACAGGGTGAAGTCGACCAACTGATTGGATTCGTCTGGCTCCCAGCTATGCACCTCGTCCCAGTGCCAGGCGTCGCCCGGTTCGATATTGTTAAACCGTACCCACCCACTGGCATGGTTCAGAGTATTGGTCACCATGCCCGGGATCCGCACCCAGAAGGAATCGTTTCCACCCGTGATGATGACCCGGAATGCCAGTCTATACACGCCGTCCTCGGGTACGTCGAAGCTATACGTCGCAACGCCATCGGCTGGAGGATCGCCGTTCGAGTCGCCAATGTCGTCTAACGTGCCGATATGCTGACCAGCGGAGGCAGTGGGACTATCCGAGAACACCTGCAGCGGTGCGGTGATCGCACCGGACTCG
>JADFHU010000772.1 GCA_022567055.1 Planctomycetota bacterium | reverse complement strand
CAAATAACACACAGAAAACTTTGCCGGTCTTCGGATCGCGGTCGTTGAAGAAGAACTGCGTTTCCTGCGCTTCCGGGTTCCAATAGAACATCGTTCCCTGCTGGAAGTTCCACGCACGAGTCTGATCTACGGATAGCACCTTGTTCCCCTGCTCGGTATCGATCAGCACAACATCTGCAGCCTCGTCAGGCTTGGGCATATGGTCGTGAAAATCCGTTTGCAGTGCGACGATATAGCGTCCGCTGGCGTTCCAGGGAATGTTCTGCACATGTCCGATGTAACCGAAAAAGTGATGTTTGGGGCCGAAGGTAATTTGCTCAATTGAAAGAGTGAGATCGGAGGATTCGCTTTCGGCAATGGCCGGACGGCTCCATGCAAACGCGAGAGTGACAAAACAAAGCGTCCATCTCAGCCGCTTCCGGACAACACAGGAACGAATGGCTACAGATGACGGTCGAGTCGGGTCCGATTGAATCAATTGTCTATTCTTCATACTATTTACCTCTTAGTTCCATGCGGTCTTCTCTGACCTTGTATAGCACGACGCGTCATTCGTTTTCTTGTTTTGGCTTCACGATCAGGTGCTGTTGTGATTTGGGGATTCTGTCGTAGCGCAGCTCACCGCCAATCAGACGCATGAGTTTCCTGGGCCGACCTTTTGCCGGCGCTGCAAACAAATAGTCCGACTTCGGCGTTGGAAACTCAGGAACCTGCGCTTTCGTCTTTTCAAACATTGCCAACAGTCGTTTGACCACATCGGGATGCCGATCGGCGACATCATGTTGTTCGCCACGGTCTGCTTCGAGGTCGAATAACATCATTGGCTTGGGCCTGTCACCCCTGGTGTGGCCGGGATGTTGTGTCGGATTAGGTTGCTCGTACGGGGCGAGCAGCGTCACGCCGTCCGGTCCGCGCGGATCGATCCAGTTGGCCAGTTCAGCGGGTGACAAATTGCTGGAACGCGGTGGCCCCGGACTACGGACATGCAGCTTCCATTTGCCCGAGCGGAGGGTGGCCAGCGAGCCACCCTGCATCCCCCAAATGGCTTCATGCGGGCTGGGGGCGCGCGCGTTTTTCAGCATGGGCATGATGTCACGACCGTCGATGACGCGATCGCTGGGCGGCGCCAAGCCCACGAGGTTGCAGATCGTCGGCAAGATGTCGATTGTCGCCGCCGGTGCATCATTTACGATACCGCCGGGAATCACGCCGGGCATCCGCGCAATCATCGGCACGCGCAGGCCACCTTCCCAGGTCTTACCCTTCATCCCGCGCAAACCGCCCGTCGAACCGCCGTACCAGGGGCCGTTATCCGAAGTGAAGATGACGAGCGTCTTGTCGTCCAGTGACAGTTGCTTAAGCTTGTCGAGCACCCTGCCGACAGAGGCGTCCAATTCGGACATTACATCCGCGTAAAGATCGCCCTGCGTTTGGGGCGTGTAGAAATTGTCCGACGCCGCCAACGGCTTGTGTGGCATCGCATGAGGCAAGTAGATGAAAAACGGTCGGTCCCTGTTCTTTTCGATGAACCGTAGCGTGTGATCGGTATAACGCTGAGTAAGCCTCGCCTGTACGACCGGGTATTCGACCACCGACTCGTTCCGCACCAACTGAACCGGGAACATATCGTTCGAGTACAGGATGCCGAAATACTCGTCGAAGCCTTGCGTTCTGGGCAGCCACTGCCTTTTGTGTCCGAGGTGCCATTTGCCGTAGGCGGCCGTGGCATAGCCCGCAGACTTCAAAAGTTCGGCGATGGTAAGCTCCGACTGCGGCAGGCCGAAGTTGGACTGGCCGGCATCGGGCGCGGGATTTCTAACAACCGAGTGGCGAAACGGATACCGCCCCGTTAGAATCGTCCCGCGCGACGGGGCGCAGTACGGCGTCGGCACATAGAAACTGGTCAGCCGAGCGCCTTCGGCGGCCATACGATCCAAGTTCGGCGTCTCGAACGGACATTCCTTGTTAAAGCAAGCAACATCGCCGTATCCCAGGTCATCCGCAAAGATGAGGATGATGTTGGGTTTTTTGGCGGCATCAACCGTCGTCACAGAGACCAACGAACAGAGGATAGAAAGCAACTTCGTTTTCATTTCTTCACCGCCTTTGACGATTATCACTGACTGAGAATAGCACCAGTGGGCATGACAGTTCAAGAGGAAAAACAGCCCGCCGAGACGACGGGACAGGTGGAAGAAGCATAGGTGTGCCGTGTGGCATCGCCGCGGGCGACGCCGTGTCTTCTCGATAGACCAACGCTTTTAGGGACCGGCAAGAAAACAGCGGCTTCCGTGGTACAATCCTGGTGCGATAGCAGTATTATTAAAGAACCACGAAATCCACGTGCTTTACGGACATCCTAACCGGCCTCTCCCACGGTTTCATCCTGTTTCGTCGTGTCTTCCCCGACCCAGTTCGCCGGAGAGGCTTTCCGGTAGGTCTCCGGCTTTTCGTCATGGCTGCCGCAACGGCACTGGAAACGGCATCATCGGGATGGGTGGAGGATCCTTCTAAGGCACTCTAACAAAATGATCGTCGCACCGAGAGCGAGCGTTTCGTGCCTCTGGCAAGGAAGGCGAAGCAGGCCATCCGAGGATGGTCGATGGAGCCTGACGCCGTCCAGAGGGATAATAAGTCGCTCGAATGCAGACTCATTTTGCGTAGGTGCTCTAAGGAACCGGCAA
>JADFHU010000771.1 GCA_022567055.1 Planctomycetota bacterium | reverse complement strand
GTGATGACACAGGAAGAGAAGAAGAAAGGGAAGGGCTATCGCCAACGCCCCAGAGTCTGATTTGGCAGAAGGTCGCCGCGGATTGGCGCCAGCCCTTCGTGCTCTTCCAAACTTCCTGTGAAAAAAACGTAAGCGTTCAACCGACAAAGCGACTAGTCAGGTTTTAAGGATGGAGCAGGCAGGTTATGGGAGTAACAATGACAGGCATTACGTATGTATGCAATGATACTACGACCTTGTAAACGGCAAGTGGCGCACACGGTCAGTATTCGCTCAACATATTTTGCACCTCGCTTACTTTGCGTGCCAAAACTCATTTTACGCCAGATTACTGCCTGTCGAATGATTTGTTCTGCTAGGTTATTGGTTGGTTCAACAAGCGGGTCACTTACAAATGTCCAGAGATATTCCTGATGCTTGAGGATATCTCGACATTTACCGGCAAGTTTGCCATCAAAGGTCGCGCCTCTCTCCAAGAGCCTTTCAACCTCCTCTTGAAACGGGATCATTCTGCGTTGAAACGTTTTCCATTGTAGCGTGCCGTCACGAACACGGCGGCGAAGGCTTAGTATCTCTTTTGAAAGAGCATGGAGTTCATTGCCTATCTTGCCCAAGCGGCCATCCGCCTCACCGATTGCTTTGAAGTCACGCTTCAAGTGGGCCCAGCATATTTGTCGGAGGCCTTCGTAATAACTGTAAGCATTCCATCGGTCACTATTTAGAGTACCCGTAAAACTTCCAATCAGTTGGCGAGCGGCCTTTTGCCCGCGGCTGGCATTAATCATAAAGACCGCTGCCGTCGTACAGCAAAGCGTCCATATCCAACCTTTGAGCCGGTTTCCACGACGCCAACTGCTTTCGTCAGCATGGGACCTCTTTTGCGATTGAACATACGCATGCACTTCATGGTAAGGTGATTCCATTGCAGCAGCGATTTTCGCTTCACAGTTACTGAGCCCTCCAAGACTCATAGGGACACCGAAAACTTCATTGACGACTTCAAGGGCCTTTCGTTTACTGGTATTAAGCATGCCGGTTAGGATGCCCACAACAGCCAAAACACCGGGACCAAACACGTTGCGCTTGATATCGTCAGACAAGGGCTGATAGACAATTTCGCCACATCGCTTGCATTCCAGAAAATGTTGAACATATTCGGTGACATCTGGCTTGATAGGAGGAATATCAATGGTCTGAAATCGCAATGGCGCTTCATCGCAGGTCTTTAGATCTTTGCAGCCACAGGTACATTGCTCAGGAAACAGATCAATCGCTTTAGTCACTTCTTCGGGTGGCAACAACTCTCGTAAATGCGGTTCGTGTCCTTTTTGTGCACCTTGCTTTTTAGGCCGTCGCTTCTTGGTGTTTCCTTTTTGGGGATTTGCATTCGACCCATAATCAGAGGACGGGGGCTTCGAAGAGTTCTTTGAGTTCATCCCGACGAGTCTTTCCAACTCCCGAATGCGCTTCTTCAACTCTTCGTTTTCTTTTTGCAACAGCTTGATATGGTCTTTGTCACTCACGCCTTGTGTTTATCATACTATCCACAAATGCGCAATTACCTATCTTAACAAAATGGAAGTAAAGCGAGATTTTTTTATCCCGCATGAATCGAGTGAACGGTTACTGTTCTGTCATCTGACGGGTCTGGGTCGCTTTGATGAGGCGGAGTCATGGTACAGCTCGCAGATCGGGGCCAACCGTAGTAGTCGAACATTGTTTTATGTACGATCCGCAAGATATGTCACTCGCACTTTGGGTGACGGCGCTCTTTGGCATCCGCCGGGAAAACAACCGGCAGGGGCTGCCTTTTTGGGGATGGTGGAGGAGGATGAACAGTATCGTTTTCTGTCAGCTAAGGCTCAACGGATCGCCGAGGGGTTTCACGTCAGTTGGTCGCCGGACGGCAAGAAGCTGGCCTTTAGTCAGGGTGTTCTGGGGTTCAGCGGAGTGGCGGTTTATGACATGGCAACGGGCCAGACGAAGTTGCTCATCACGCCCGGTAAGGACCCGATGTATTCCCCGGACGGGAAAACCATCGCGTACGTGCGCAACCGACAGATTTTGCCTCTGGCGCATTTTAGCGAGGATCGCGAGGACAAACATGTGCCCTTTACGCAGGAAGAGATCTGGGTGATGAACGCCGACGGGACGGCGCCGCGCCGGCTGGCGCAGGGGGCGTATCCAAGCTGGGGGGGCGATTCGCGGCGGGTGTTCTACCATTCGCGTCTGGATGGCTCTCTCTACTCGGTCTCCATGGACGATCCGACGGATCAGAAACGGCTGCGTCGTTGTCGAGGTCTGTATCCGGTGGTGTCACCGGACGGGAAATACGTGGCCGATCCCTATCGGGGCATCCTGGAGATCGTGGAGCTTTCCACGGGTTCGACCGTTACCCGATGGGATGTTCCAGCTGCTGTTCCAGCTGCTTCAGGTGTCCTCTTGGTGAGCTGGTCGCCGGAGGGGAGACGGTTGTGCGTGGGCGCGTTCGGAAGGCGGTTGGGACTTTGGGAATTCAATCTCGAGACAGGTGAGGCTAAAAAAATTCTCGCTGGTTACATCGGTTCAGCCAAGTGGTCTCCTGATGGGCAGCATTTGGCGATTGCCTCTATCGGCGCCCGGGGGATTTGGATCGCCCAGGCCCCAGACATCGGGGAGGGTCAGACACTGGAGGATCACTATCGGGAAGTGAT
>JADFHU010000130.1 GCA_022567055.1 Planctomycetota bacterium | reverse complement strand
GGCTTAGAGCCCCTAACAAAAAGATCGCCGCACGGAGAGCGATCGTTTTTGCCTCTGGCAAGGAAGGCGAAGCAGGCCATCCGAGGATGGTCGATGGAGCCTGACGCCGTCCAGAGGGAAAATAAGCCGCTCGAATGCAGAGTCAATTTGTTAGGTGCTCTTAGTCTTGCTCTCTACATTTATACAGAAAAGCCGTTTCACTTCAACCATAAATGAGAATTGTCTTGTGCCCGCCTGCCCGGAGTTCACCGAAGGGTTTGTCTTCCTATGGGCCTCCAGGTGACGGCGCGACATGCCGTTTTGGCTTCAACGGCTCATAGTCGGCGGGTGAGACCCATCCGGCTCTGACCTTCTCGCCAGCCATGTAACGTTCGTAGTAGTTTTCTATGTGCTTGCTGGAAGTGGGATAGGAATCGAATATGTCTTCATTGCCCAACATCCGCGGATCTTGCTGTTCGGCCAGCTCCCGTTCCATCTGCCGTGTGAGTTGAGCCACTCGGGCGGCATGTTCCCGCGCGTAGGCCAGATTGTTGATGCAAAGGGGATCTTCGATGCGATGATAGAGCTCCTTGGGGGACCGTTTGCCGAAGGACATTTCCCAATACCAGGTGTTGTCACCTGAGCGATTCATGTTCAGGATCTCGGTCTTGGTGGGGCTGCCGTCGCAATTCAGATAACCCGTCTCGGGATTGCCGGCAGGCCAACGTTCGGTACGGTAGTTATGGATGAGCAGATAGTCACCCTTGACGATGCCACGGATGGGATAGCCGACATCGCCAGGGCGGCCCACGTCGTGCTTTTCCTTGCCGATCAAGACGTGATCGCGGGTCACCGACACGGCATCGTCGAAGACGTCCCTCAAGCTATGCCCGGTGATGGGCTGCATCCCCGATGCCTGCGAGTCGATGCCCGCCAGCTCCAGATAGGTGGGGGCAAAGTCGATGAAGCTCACAAAGCCCTCATAGGTTCGGCCGGGCCGCTTGATGCCCTTAGGCCACATGATGGCCAGCGGGAGGTGATTGGAATACTCATACTCCTGTCCCTTGATGCGCGGGAAAGGCATGCCGTTGTCCGCGGTGACCACGACCAGCGTGTTCCCTAGCTCGCCCCGCTGCTTCAGCAGCGTCAGCATCCTGTCGAGGTGGCTGTCGAAGTACTCAATCTCGAAGGCATAGTCGAGCATGTCGTTGCGCGTGACCTCGTTGTCGGGCCACATGGGAAAGACCCTGTCGATCTGGCTCAGCTTCTTGCCACCCTTGTTGACACCGACGCCATATTCATAGGCGCGATGCGGCTCGGTGGAGCCATACCAGAAGCAGAAGGGTTTGCCCGCGGGCCGCTCATCCAAGAACTGACGGAAGTTCTCCGCGTAGTCGTTTCCCGAGATGGCACGGGCGGGCGGACGACACTTGTGAGTGTTATAGCGCTTGCCACACAATTCACGTCGCTTGCCGTTCACCGTCCCGGGATCACCGGGCGCCCAGGTCTTCTGCGTGGCCCCCACGTGGTAGCCGTTCTCTCCCAACGTCTCGGCATAGGTCTTGAACTTCTGAGGCCAGTAGGGCATGTGGTTGCCGGCCGCCTCCAACTGCCAACTGTTGCGGCCTGTCAGGATGCAGGCCCGCGAGGGCGCACACTTGGCGTTGGGTGTATAGGCATTGCTGAACAGGATGCCGTCACGAGCCACACGGTCGAAGGCCGGCGTGTTGATCCAGGTGCAACCGTAGGCGCCGGCATGCGGAAAGGATTGATCGTCGGAGATGGCGAAGAGGATGTTGGGACTTTGGGCCCAGACCGGATTCAAGATCACGGACATGCATAGCAGAGCCAAACAGATTGTGTAACGCATTGTAGCCTTCTCCTAGAGCGGCCTTTGGCCGCTACCAAAAAACCGTCTCTCACTCGTTCGCTTCGCTCACTAAAGACACAAAGACACTAAGAAAAATTGGCCGATGCTACTAAACTTTGTGCCTTCGTGCCTTTGTGTGAGATAGTTCCTAAAAAAAAACGATGTCACTCTATCGGCGAACCGTGGGCTCCGGTGGTGTTACCCTATCGACGGGTGCCGGCCAATGTGGGGAAGGCACACGGGCCGCTTCCATAGACGCCTCGAACTCGGCGACCAACTGGGGCTGGCGCCGGGCAAGATCCTGTCGCTCACCGATGTCCACACGCAAATCGTAGAGTTCCAGGGGTCTGTCGTGGGCGAGACGGACCGCCTTCCAGGGACCCCGACGCGCCGCCTGCTTGAAACCACCCTCGTAGAACTCCCAATAGAGCAAACGCTCCATAAGATCCTGGGCCTTACCCTGCAGCAGCGGCAACACGCTCACGCCATCAATGCCCTCCGGAAGGTCGGCATCGACGAGGTCAGCCAGAGTCGGCAGGAGATCCGCAAAATACCAGGGGGCATCACTGATCTGCCCCACCGGCACGCCCGGACCCGTCACAATCATGGGGACGCGGATGCCCCCCTCGTACACGTCACGCTTCTTGCCCCTTAGCGGACCGCTGCTGTCGAAGACACCCGGCCAGTTGTTGGCGGCCCCATTGTCGGAGCAGAAGAAGAGGAGGGTACGTTCTTGCAGGTCCAATTCGCCTAGGAGCGCACGGATTCTGCCAATATCACCATCCATCCGGCTGACCATGGCCGCGTAGGTCCTCTCCTTTTTAGTCCAAGGCTTGTCCCGGTAGGGTCCCAGGTCGGGGACTTCATAGGCGCCGTGGGGAATGGTATAGGGAACATACAGAAAGAAGGGCTCCCGCGCATGACGTGTTATAAAGTCCAGGGCAAATGCCGTGAAGAGGTCGTGCGTGTACTGCTGTCGCCGTCCCTCCGTGTTCCCGGGGAGCGGATGACGTGCTCGATTGAGCCACAGGGTGTCAACATAGTAGCTATGCGCCCGCCGTTGATTCAAATAGCCGAACCATTCGTCAAAGCCCTGATCGTTCGGCAGCCCCGTCGTATTGGGTTCACCCAATCCCCACTTGCCCGTCATACCCGTCACATAGCCGGCCGTCTTAAGGACTTCGGCCACCGTGACGTCGGCGTCATACAAGGGGACACGCCCGTCACCGCCGCCCAATCCCTTCACGCCGCCCTTGCCGAAATTACCGCGGACCGTGGTGTGTCCGGTGTGTCGGCCGGTCATCAGGACGCTGCGCGCGGGCGCACAGACGGGCGAACCAGAGTAACATGAGGTAAATCGCAAACCCTCCGCGGCCAGGGCGTCCAGGTGTGGCGTCTGTATGGCATGCTGACCATAACACCCCAGATCCGCGTAGCCCAGGTCATCGGCCATGATGAAAATGATATTGGGCCTGTCCCGCCTGTCGACGGCGGCCCCAGATTGTATGGCAGTGCCAAGCATTGAGACGCCCCAAACGCTTAGAAGCAGTCTCCAAGACCTGAAAGACAGACATCCCACTCTTTGCGCAGATTTCACCAAATCACCCTTTCTAGCGTCTACCGCCGTTTTGAGAGAGTCTCGACGATTCATGAGGCGTAAGACTCCTGTTCCGGTCGAAGCACAACCTCCGCACCGATTCGGTCTGTTCAATGCAAAACCGTGCTTGGACGACTTCTTCCCGCCTGGATCAAAGCGCTCAACTGCGCGCTCAACGCCTTGGCCTTGTCCGGATGGACCTTTACCAGATTGTATTGTTCTCCCGGATCGACTTCAAGGTTGTAGAGAGCCAGTTTATCGGCTTGGTCCTTCTTTCGTCGCGCATTGCTCTTGCCCGCGTCGTCGGCGCGAATCAGCTTCCAGTTTCGATCGACGAAGCCCAATCTGCTCATGCTATTGCCCTGCTGAATCAACTGGCTGCGGCCGCTGGCGCCTCTCTTACCCACCAGCGCATCCCACACGTCGAAGCTATCGGGACAGGCGTCCGGCGGCAGCGTCTGTCCCGTCATCGCCGCAACGCTGGCGGCCAGGTCGATGGTGCAGACCATTTGATCGGACACGCCGGGCGCTATCTCGCCCGGCCACCAGGTTATGAAGGGGGTGCGCGTCCCTCCCTCATAGACGGAGTATTTTCCGCCGCGATACGGCCCTGCCTGTCGATGGCTACCGATTTTCTCCTCGGCGCCATCTTTGTAGCCGTCATCCAGCACCGGGCCGTTGTCGCTGCAGAAGATGACCAAGGTCTTCTCGTCCAGATCGTGACGCTTGAGGGTCTTGATCAGTTCGCCCACGCACCAGTCGAGTTGGACGATGGCGTCTCCACGGTAGCCCAGCGTGGACTTCCCCTGAAAGCGTTCATGGGGCATGCGGGGGACGTGACAGTCGTGGGAGGAGAAGAAGAGGAAGAAGGGTTCATTCCGGTGCGCTTCGATCCAGGCGACGGATTGCCTGACGAAGTCATCGGCCAAGTCCTCGTCCCGCCAGAGGGCGGCCTTGCCGCCGCTCATGAAGCCAATGCGACTGATGCCATTGTGAATGGTGCTGCTATGGCCATGCGACCAGTCCATGCGCAACGTGTGCCGGTGGGTCTTGCCCGTCGCTTGGCCGTCGGGGTTCTTGTTGCTCACGGTCAGGGGATCGGCCGGATCCAGGTTGCGAACGCGATGGTTTTCCACGTAGACGCTGGGCACACGGTCGTTGGTGTTGGGCAGCAGAAAGCAGTAATCGAAGCCGATCTCCAGGGGCCCGGGCTTCAGTTCGCCGTTCCACTGCGGACCTTGCTCCTTTTCTCCCAATCCCAAATGCCATTTACCGACCACCGCGGTGGCGTATCCGGCACTTTTCAGCAGGGAGGGCAGCGTGGTCCGGCCGGGCCGGACGAGGGCGGCGGTATTGATCCCGCCGATGCCGGTCCCCTGCTGCCGAAAGGCATACTGCCCCGTCATGAGCGAGTAGCGGGTGGGCGTACAGGTCGAGGCCGAGCAGTAGCCCCTGGTAAACCTCAGCCCTTCTGCGGCCAGCCTGTCGATATTCGGCGTCGGCAGTGTGTTGGGTGCGGCGCCGTAGCAGCCAACATCCCCATAGCCCAGGTCGTCGGCCATGATCACGATGATATTGGGTCTCTCCGCGGAAAAGGCCGTTGAGGTCAGAAATAGGAAGAGGATGGCGAGGCCAGTTCTCATTGTTTCTCCTGTGTCGGTCGATTTCTAATTCGCTGGCATCTTACCATATTCCCCCATGACTGCGAAGACGCTAGAACTCACGGGGGGGTCAGGTGGCGCTGGGCTGGGAAGGTGTGCAGGTTGTCGTCACCCGACTCGCGTTGCCAGATTTCCAACCCCTCGTGCAACTATTGACTTCCTTCGGGATCTTGTATCCGCTTAGGGGATCGGCAACAATGAATTGGACAATCTTGGGCTGATATTCTTTCTTAAATCACACTCTCCGGCGATATACTCACTTTTAGTGTTGAAATCGGATTCCCGGTCATTTATCATATCAATGTCGTTTTCAATCTGTCAGGTGCGCTGTAGCTTTCAACTCTACGAACTGAGGAACAGGAGCGTCACGATGAATGAGCGCAGAGGATTCACATTAATCGAACTTTTGGTCGTCATCGCCATCATCGCCGTTCTAATGGGGATTTTAATGCCCGCCCTACAGCGGGTCAAGAAACAGGCCCAAGCGACGACGTGTCTGAACAATCAAAAGCAGATCGGCCTGGCCGCAATGCTCTATGCCGAGAATTATGATTCATTCATTCCACGTGGCGCCGGCGGCGGCGATTCCATCTGGTTCGTGCAGTTTCTACCCTATGTAGGCCATGTAGAAAACGAGGGCGACTACCGAAGCGTGGACATCTACAAATGCAAGAGCTTTCCCAGGACGGGTAATGGACTGTACAACATGGCCAATGCCTGGCAGACGGTCACCTATGTCATCAATGACTGGACTTTTTCAAGCAGAAGAGATAACAGCGGATCATCGGTGAATAGGCCCACAAAACTCTCCGTGTTCAAGAGGCGTTCCCAAACGATATACATGGCAGATAACGAATCAGGTTCTTGGCGCCCGATCATCCAGGACCAGGACAGTCGGGAGATCGCGCGCTGTGACATCTTCGATCCAGGGCATATGCCCACTTCGGACAGCAAGGATATCACGCGCGGCAGGCGCATCGCTCGTGAGCGGCACCGCAATGGCTGCAACGTCCTGTTCCTCGACTGGCACTCTGAATACGTAGAAGCCGAAGAAATGACCTTGGATATGTGGCGCGACAAATAACGGTCTGGTGCACGTCAGTCAGCGAAGCTGGCGATGCCGAAAGCATCGTCGCTGCAGCCTGATAGAGTCCAGACAATCATTAGACCCATCGACAGGGTATGCGGCGTATAAGGGACCGGCAAGAAACCAATCGCATTGTAGAGTTCCTTGTCGATGCGATAGGTCAGACGGGTGACGAGCGGGAGCCACAGTTTCTCTTTCATAGTCCGGACACGCTAGGAAATCCTCACCTGACAGGCAATCGATTTCATCCGTGACGACCCTATATCAGTGCCACAGAAGGAGATATGCGGGGATATTATTTGCACCCCACGGATACATCAGTTGGGCTGTTTTTTTGTGATCAAGTCGGATTTTCAAAGTATTTTGAGTGGCACTAGGCTGTGTCAGAAAACTCGATCTGGCTACATCCGGCTGTATCGCGGATAAAACCGACACCGCCTGCTTCGCCGTCATTGCCAGGCGAAAACAGCGGCTTCCTTTGTCCAAAACGCGGCTGCGCCAGCAGCCTAAAACAGCCAAAGAAAAAACGCTCGCTCTCGGGCCGACGACGGAGTTTTCTGACCAAGCTTGGCGGTAAAACGATATAATAACGATTTGTCCAGGTCCTAAGCAGCACTTTTTGAAAATACACGATAACGGATATCACAAATAAAGGAGGTATGCTGGTGAAACATTCAACTGACGCTCTACTTGTACTGCTTGTGGTTTCAATTGCACCACTTTACGCCCAAACATCGAAGTTGCAGTTTTCCTCCACGGCCGTACCGACCGGCAATGGTCCACGCTCCGTAATCTTGATTGACCTGGACCGTGACGGCAATCGTGATCTGGCCGTTGCCAATATACGTGGCTCAACGATATCGCTTATTTTCGGAGATGGCTCCGGCACCTTCACACCGCAGGATACTATTGCAAACGTGCATAAGGCGCCGCATGCCATTGCCACTGGCGACTTCAATGAGGATGGTTTGCCGGATGCCGTCACCGCTAATCGGGATGCCGACACGGTCGGTGTATTTATCGGCGATGGGGCCGGCGGCTTCCTCAGCCCCACGTTCTTTGCGACGGGCGGGGGTCCGCGCTGGATTGCGATTTCTGATTTCGATGAAGACGGGCATGCCGACCTTGCGGTCACCAATCGTGATGACGACAACGTCACTATATTGTTGGGTGACGGCAAGGGCGGTTTTGTGAAAGTGGGCGACTTTCACACCGGCGATGGTCCGGTTCCCATAGAGGCAGCCGATTTTGATGGGGATGGCTTCATCGACTTAGCGGTTGGCAACGATCTCGGCGATACCCTGGTGGTGCTGGCCGGAGATGGATTGGGTGGATTTGCTCTTGCATCGGTGAATCCCGTTGGCAAGGCGCCCAAGAACATCGCCGTAGGCGACTTGAATCAGGACGGCATTTCTGATATCGCGGTCGCCTGTTTGCTGGATGGAACGGTCACCTTACTCTTTGCGGATGTGAATGGCGTTTTTACCACCTCCTCCTATCCCGCGGGTGACGGCTCATTTGCGGTCGTCATCGAAGATTTTGACGGCGATGGGAAAAGTGACTTGGCCGTAGCCGATGGCGTCAATGATAGCATCGCCATTCTCTTGAACGATGGCGTGGGTAGCTTCGCCGAAGCGCAATTCTTCCCTGCTGGTGTGGCGCCGCATGCCATCGTCTCCGGCGATTTCAATGGCGATGGCCGAACTGATCTTGCCGTTCCGAACACCGGCGATAACACGGTAACGATTCTTCTTAACGAAACGCCGATGGAGGAGTCCGTGAATGTCGTATCGGTCATTCAACAGCTCTATTCGGATTACTTTCCTGATCCTATTATCTCACCTGCGGGTCAGCCTTTGCGGCTTCTGATCACGACGAATTCTCGTGAACACGTCAATCGTCTGCGCATTCGGCCTTTCATCGATGCGACCGACATTGTGCGTGTAGGTGAAATCATGACGGTCGAGTTCACCCCCCAAGATGTTGGACTCTATCAAATCCAGAACATCGGCCACGGTTTTACCGGCGACATCATGATTGTTGAAGATGCCATGGCGGTCGATGAAAAGATCCTAGAACGGGGTCGGCAGGCCGTCTCGCTGATCCACAGCAACGCTCAAACGCTCATCTTTCCACCGAGTATTCGGGTGGTCAAAGGGTTACCTCTCACGATTCATAACATTAGCCTTGATAGCCCACATTGGGTCAGTATTGAACCTTGGGTATCGGCCCCCTTGCCGTTTCAACAGGGCAATGTGAGACCGCGGACCGTGACGACTTTTGAGTTCACACCCGATAAGACCGGGCGTTTCGTCATTCAGCATACGGTGCATGGCTTTAGCGGTACCTTGATTGTTGAAGATCCAAGGGCCGCAGAGCTAAAAAAGAGCCATGCGCTGCAACCCGCCGATGATGAGACAGATAGTCCCAGAGACGTGGTCCTGAGCTGGACGCCCGGAGATTCTGCGGCGTCGGTCGATGGGCACATTCTATACTTCAGTGAGAACTTCGACGACGTCCTTGCAGGTATCGGCGGTATTACGTTGAGTGCCGAACGCTACGATCCAGGACGGCTTGATTTCAGCAAGACGTACTATTGGCGCGTAGACGAGGTCAATGGTCCGCCCGACTTCACGGTCTTCACGGGCGATGTCTGGAGCTTTACGACCGAACCCATCTCATATCCTGTCACCCATATCACCGCCACGGCATCCGGTAGCCTTAGTCCGCTCTCACAACCGGAGAAGACGATTGATGGCTCCGGCCTGAATGAATTCGATCTTCACAGCACCGATTTGGCCGCCATGTGGCTCAGTGCCGGCATACCGGCGTCGATTCAATATGAATTCGACCGGGCCTACAAGCTGCATGAACTATGGGTCTGGAATGCGAATCAAGTGATTGAATCCGTTTTGGGATTCGGCGCTAAGGACGTGGTCATAGAGCACTCTTTGAACGGGTCGGATTGGACGGTGCTGGACGGCGTGGGTCCATTGGCTCAGGCGCCCGGGGCCCAAGGGTATGCTGCGAACAATGTCATTGACTTTGGCGGTGCCACGGCCCAATTCGTTCGGATGACGATCAACAGTGTTCACGGTGCGGCGTCACAGGCGAGTCTGAGCGAGGTTCGTTTCCACTACACGCCAGTCTTTGCACGTAGCCCACAGCCAGCCGACGGAACAAACGAAGCATCGCTGGGCACGGTCCTGAGCTGGCGTCCCGGTCGTGAAGCGGTGTCGCATCAGGTCTATTTCAGCGCTGCCATGGACGAGGTCCTCGGTGAAAGTGCTTTGATTGCCACGACATCGGACGCGTTTGTCGATTTGTCAGGGCAAGACCTGAAATACGGCAGGACCTACTATTGGCAGGTCAATGAGGTCAATGACCTGGAATCGCCGGCCGTCCACACTGGGAATCTCTGGCACTTTAAGACACCAGCGTTCAATTCAGTCGACGACATGGAATCCTACCGGGACGAACGATCCCTGGAGATCTCGGCCCACTGGGTCGGCGGTGTCGATGACCCCTTCAATGGCTCGATCGTCGGCAATGCCACCGGCCTCGGCACCTTTGTCCCGGAAACGGATCAGATCCTTGCGGGAAAACAGTCCCTACCATTGCTCTACGACAATGGGACGGCACCGGTCTCGGAGGCGACCCGCACGTTCGATCCGCCCCTCGATTGGGTCCGCGGTGATCCGCAAGTCCTGTCACTATTCTTCCTCGGAGATCCGACTGTGATTCGCAACAGGCTATTTAATGATCCGGCCCCGCTTTATGTCGTGATCGAGGACAGCTCAGGTCAGACGGTTCAAGTGGACTATCCAGATCCCGCAGCCACACACATCACCTCTTGGACCGAATGGGCGATTCCTCTCCGCGAGCTCGGCTCCGTGAATCTATCCAGCATTCAGAGCATGACCCTCGGTATCGGCGGTACAAACGGCAGAGGCAAGATGTTCTTCGACAACATCCGAGTTGGGACGCCGATGCCTCAGACACCGTAAGGAACAATCTTATCTCAGGTGGGTACGCGCTTGGACCGGACCTTGGACATGACATCATCAAATCCATTAATGAGTTCTTTTTTTGAATGACCCTGCCCTCGGCCATGAGTCCGGGCCGAATGGAGTTCATGGCCAAGGTCAGATGGGAGGGGAAGCCAGGTGGCGTTTTCAAACAGAGCCTAGGAATCGGCAAGAAATAAATTGGACATTTTGGGGTCCAAGTGTGCCGTGGATTTGGT
>JADFHU010000129.1 GCA_022567055.1 Planctomycetota bacterium | reverse complement strand
CAGGCGCTGAGCCGGGTCAATTTGATGATTTACCACAAATGGGACACCACCCGCAGATTTGTGCATGAGATCGATCCGCAGAAGAACGAGATCGTCACGTTGGGCAAAGTCATGAAGTCTTGGAACCCCTGGCGGGCGAATACACGCTTTCATCTGGAAAACTATCGGCAAGCCCTGGACTCACCCGGCGAGTGGTTCCTGGATCCCAATGGCACGCTCTTTTACAAGCCCTTGCCCGGTGAAGACATGCGTCGCGCCGAGGTGATCGCGCCCCTTGTTGAAAAGTTTATCGTGTTCCAGGGCGACCCGGATCATCGGGCCTACGTCGAATATGTCACGATCAAGGGCCTGGCCTTTCGCCATGCGAATTACCAGACGCCGCCCGGTGGCTTCGAGGCCTCCCAGGCGGCCTCCCCAATCGATGCGGTCGTGATGGCCGATGGCGCCCGGCACGTCACCCTCCAGGACTGTGAGTTCGCCCACGTCGGGACCTATGGTGTATGGTTTCGCAGGGGGTGTCGCGATTGCCTGATCGAGAGATGCCTTCTTCGAGACCTGGGGGCGGGGGGCATTCGCATCGGCGAGACACGCATTGCCAAAGAGGCGTCAGCGCGCACCAGCCACATCGTCGCGGACAACAACATCATTCACTCGGCGGGTCACGTCTTCCCCTGCGCCGTGGGGGTCTGGATCGGGCAGAGTGGTGACAACCAGGTGACACACAACGATATCGGTGATCTCTACTACACGGCCGTCTCGGTCGGTTGGCGCTGGGGATACGCTGCGAGCCTGGCCCAACGCAATCGGATCGACTACAACCACTTGCATCATATCGGCTACGGCGTACTCAGCGACATGGGCGCCGTCTACACCCTGGGACCGTCGGAAGGAACGACGGTCAACAACAATGTCATCCACGACGTGTATTCCTACTCCTACGGCGGCTGGGGGCTCTACACCGACGAGGGCAGCACCGGGATTCGCATGGAGAACAATCTCGTCTACCACGTGAAGAGTGGTGGCTTCCACCAGCACTACGGCAGGGAGAACATCATCCGCAACAATATCCTGGCCTTCAGCAAGCTCTACCAAGTCCAGGCCACGCGGGTCGAGGAACATCTCTCTTTTACCTTCGACCGAAACATCATCTACTACCGGGAGGGCGTCTTGCTCCACGGTCCCTGGGAGAAGGTCAGGACAGAGATGGATCGCAATTGCTATTTCCATGCCGGCGGCGGGGAGGTCTCGTTCGGCGGAAAGACCCTGGCGCAGTGGCAGCAACTGGGCCGGGATAAGGATTCCCTCATTGCCGATCCGCTCTTCGTCGATGCCGAGGCCCTGGATTTTCGGTTGCGACCCGACTCGCCGGTCTTCGAGATGGGATTCGAGCCTTTTGATTTCGACCGGGCCGGCGTCTACGGCGATCCCCAGTGGGTTGCCTTGGCCAAAAGCTTGCCGGTCAGACAACTCGATGTGGCACCGGAGCCTCCGGCTTTGCCCTAATGCCTTTTAACAGGCCCTCTAGGGGTCCGGCTGATTGTCGTCGTCTCGCGCACGCGATGTATGATCGTGGATGATCTGCCACTGACCCTGCATGTTCTGAAACACCAGCGAGAAATTTCCTCCGATGGGGTCGGCTTTCCGGTCCAGGGCCCACTGCCCCAGCACCAGGGCGGTGTCGGGGCCTAAGGTGAATACCTCTAGGTGATGGAAACGCACCTGTCCCATCTGCTCCGGGGTAGGGTAGCGCCGGCGATAGTTCGCCAGGGTACTGTCCCATCCCCGCGTGGTCTTTCCCTCGGAACTGAAGGTTAAGTCGTCGGATTTCCAATAGTGGGCCACAAAACGCTCGATGTCCCCCTCATTCCAGGCGACCTCCTGTGCGTGCAACACGGTCAGCACGGGATGGGTCTCCACGCGGAGCGGCTCCCGTGAAATCCGCCGGGGCGAGCGGGGGGCATTGCACGCAATCGTGCTGAGCGACAACAACAGGGGGAGCATCAGAAGAACCGTCTGCGCGTTTCTCTTGACCATGACAATCCTCGTCGTCGTGTTCATGTGTCGATCGCGGGCCATCACAGCGGCCCGCGTGCCGCGATTATTGCCTATCCGGTCAGAGAGTCAACTGTTGCCAAAGTGTCAGGCAGAGAATGCCTCTTGCATCGCGTCCAGCCATCGGGGAACCGCCTGCCAGGGGTCCTCTTTGGCTTCGTATTCCAAGGCCACATAGCCCTGGTACTGAGCGTCACGGAGAAGTTTGACGATGCGGGCCAAGTCGGTCTTTTCTTTAGGAGCATCTCCTCGCCGGACTTCAACCTTCACCTGGACGTTCACGGCATAGGGGGCGCAGGCGGCCAAGTCACGGTAGGGGTCGTCGGAGTGAAAGTTGCCGGTGTCCAGGTTGATGCCCACCCAGGGACTCTGAACGGCGCGGACGATATCCAAGATGTCCTCGGCCTTTGAAACGATGCCCCCGTGGTTTTCAATGCCGAGGAAGATCCCTTTTCTGCCGGCGTAGTCCGCACATTCCTCGATGGCGGAGATGCAGAGCTTCTTCGATTCGGCCAAGGACACGCCCTGCTCCGGCTGTCCGGCGAAGATGCGGATGTGGGGGGCGCCCATGAGGGCGGCATGATCGACCCAGCGCTTGACCCAGGCGATATCTTTATCCCGCTTGGGACCCGGTTGGTAGGTGAAGGTGTTGCGCACGGCTGTGCCACTGATGGCGATGCCCCGCAGATAGGCGTGGCGCCGAATCTTCAGCAGGAACGCCTCGTCGAGATCCTCGGGGAAATAGTAACTCGTCAGCTCGGTGCCCACACATCCCTGCGCTGCGCAATAGTCGATGAATTGGAAGAGGTCCAATGTGCCTGCTGAGAAAAACTTGCGGAAGGAGTAGGCCGCCAGACTGAGCTGCAGACGAACGGGCTGGGATCGCTTAAAGGGCTCAATGGCAAAGGCGGCGGGACCAATGGTCCCCAGACCGGCGAGGCCAACGCTGCAGGCCTTCAGGAAATGACGACGGGGTAGGGCATCTTTCATGGCGGGGCTCCTAATTGTAATGATCTCTAAGGGATCAAATAGACATCGCATCGTTTTTCAACGACGGCGGTGATTATAGCACAGTGGGCTGTGGGGTTCAAAAAACAAATGAGAAATCCGATGGTGACCAGCCTCGACGGGGCGGAGGGGACGGGGAACTTTGCGTTTAATCGACGCTTGAACCTATTTGGGATTCTTGGTAGTATGCCGTGGTCCGGTGGATCGGCGTGGGTCGCTGAATCCATTACATGTGACTCTAAGTGCGAAGGCAAATCGTCATGGCTTATCGAAACTCTCTGCTGTTATTCACGCTTCTGTTGGGCCTCTTTGGGACCACCTCGGTGGCCCAGGATGCCGCCGGCGGCAAGGCGCTCTACGCGCAGGCCTGCGCCGCCTGTCACGGTGCGACGCTGGAGGGAGGCAAGACGCAAAGCCTGATCGATTCCGTCTGGCAGTTTGGTCAAAAGCGGAGTTATGTCTTTCGCAACATCAAGTATGGTATTGCCGATTTCGCCATGCCAGCCTTCGAAGCCGCATTGACCGACAAGCAGATCTATCAGGTGATTGATTACATGCTCGCCATGGAGAAGGAAATCGGCACACCCAAACCGCCCTTGCCGGAAGCACTGCACACACTGGACTACCAGGTCAAGGTGGAGGTGGTGGCCGATGGCTTGGATGTCCCCTGGGCGATTGATTTCTTGGACAAACGGCGAGCCCTCGTCACGGAACGAGGGGGACAGCTGCGGACAGTGGTCGATGGGAAGTTACTGCCCCAACCGGTTTCGGGGACACCCGAGGTGCTGGACGAGGGACAGGGTGGCTTGATGGATGTGGCCGTGGATCCCGAGTATGCGGAGAATGGCTGGATCTACTTGGCCTACAGTCATGCCATACCCAACACCGAAGGAAAAAAACGGCCACTGGCGATGACACGTTTGGTGCGCGGGCGCATTCGGGAGAATAGGTGGGTCGATCAGCAGGTCCTCTACGAGGCGGCTAAGAAGTTCTACGGGTCGACACGCCATCACTATGGGTGTCGTATCGTGTTTGACCCGGAGGGGTATCTCTACTTCTCGGTGGGCGAGCGGGGTATCGGGCGCCACGCTCAGGATCTGAGCCGGCCCACGGGCAAGGTGCATCGGATTCACCGTGATGGTTCGATCCCCAAGGGGAATCCATTTGTTGGGGTGGAGGCCGCACTGCCGACGATATTTACCTACGGCAATCGAAATCCCCAGGGCTTGGCAGTTCATCCGCAGACGGGAAGGATCTGGGAGAGTGAACATGGCCCGATGGGGGGGGACGAGCTCAACCGACTATCTGCCGGACGGAACTATGGATGGCCCGAGGTCACCTTCGGCCGCAATTATGATGGCAACATCATTTCTGAGCTTAGTGATAGGGCCGGCATCGATGCGCCCGCTCTCTACTGGAAGCCATCGATCGCGGTCTGCGGGATCGACTTTGTGCGGGGTGACCGTTTTCCAAAGTGGCGGAATCAACTCCTCGTCGGGGCGCTGAAGTATGAAGAGGTGCGCCTGCTGGATATTCGAGGAGATCGGGTCATCCATCAGGAAATCATTTTGAAGAATGCGGGACGCGTGCGCGATGTGGCCTGTGGACCGGATGGGGCGGTCTATGTCGTCCTGAACGGACCGGGTACGGTTCTGCGTCTCACCCCCGCGGATCCCGATGGTGTGTTCAGCTCGTTGTAGCCTGAACCCGCGAACTGCATGCTCCGGCCTCCGTCGTCTCGCCGCCTGTTGATTGGCTGTGCGGTCGTTCACTCTTTTCTAGCAGGCCGCTCGGATGACGCTAAAAGCGACGCTATTCGTCAAGAAAGAGAGAGTTGCCCTAACTGTTTGGGGGTGGATGTGCCTATTCATCTGTTTCACCCTTGGGGTCTTCGCATGCGTTGCCAATGTCGATTCCTTTCTTTCCTATAGTCAACCCATTGATGCCAACATCCTGATTGTGGAAGGGTGGGTGCCGGACTACGTACTGAAAGAAGCAATCGAGCAGTTTAATCGAGGTCGCTGTGAACTCATCGTCACCACAGGGGGACCCTTGGCCCGCGGGTACTATCTGTCTCAGCACAAGACCTATGCGGAATTGGCCGCTGCCTCTCTACTGAAGATGGGCGTGCCGGAGGACCGGGTCAAGGCGCTGCCCTGCCCCCGGGTCGAAAAAGATAGGACCCGAGAATCGGCCCTGGAAGTGCAAAGATGGTTGTCCGAGAATCCAAAGATCGTCAGATTGAGGTTGATGACCCTTGGGCCTCACGCCCGACGGAGCTATCTGATCTACAGAAAGATATTGCCCTCAATCTACGGACTGGGAGTCACTTCCGTTCCAAATGAGCAGTACCATCCGGACACCTGGTGGAGAACCAGCGCCGGCGTTCGAGAGATCATGTCCGAAGGTGTCGCCTATCTCTATGCGTGGTGCCGGGAATAAGATTCGAACGGAGACCGCCTGCTCGGCTCAATAATCTCTATTCTCATCGACTGGGAGGTAGACGCCACACCAGTACCTAGTGGTATTCTCCTCCGCACTGAGCCACTCGGTGTGTCCGTCAAAGAAGAGGTTATTGCACCCCATGGTTCGGTGTCGATCCTGGGCGACGCGACGGGTCTGGTTGTTGCCCCGGTTGGTGGAATTCGAAGCGGCTAAATGGGTGCGGGACCAGACGTCCAGGTAGTTGAAGTTCCGGAACAGGTCCAGCTCATAGCGGTCTCGGACGACCGGACGCCAGTCACCCGCCTCGTTGTCGGCGAGGTAGATCCGCTCGGCGGAGTGCTTGATGTTGCTGATTTTGGTCGGGTTCATCTCCTGTTGCCCGTTGCCGGCGGCCTGCGGATTGTCGAAGTCCCAGGCGTTCACGACGTAGTCGATCGTTTGTTCGCCATTGCCCTTGCCGTTCTCCCCCGACCCCGTGCGCGGGAACGCCGGGCACTGATAGGCATCGACCTCCAGATAGTCTTTCCCTTCTCTGTCGGTCAACCGCTTGCCGCCCAGATTGGGCAAGAAGGCGATAATCCACTTGACCTCATTATTGTCCAAGGCGCGGGGTACGAAGTTGTCGTTCTCCTGAGCATAGATGGTCATGGCGACACCGATCTGCCGGACATTGCTGAGACACGCAGCCGCCCAGGCCTGTTTTCGAGCCCGGCCTAAGGCTGGCATCAAGATGCCCATCAGAACTGCGATGATGGCGATGACGACCAACAATTCGATCAGCGTGAAACCTCTGCGTCTATTCATTGGGCACTCCTCTTTCTTGACATGAACAAAAAGTCAGTCTCGGCGCCAGACGGATCGGGGCATGCGTTGTAACCATGGTTGCATGCACGGTTTCGCGTTTTCATCGAGCAACGAACAACCATTATAAAATCGGATGTAGCCAACTACCAATGTGTTCCCACTTTTGCACGGGTTCTAATCATTGAGGTTTTGTGGACGCCCCTAATACTGTACCAAACTCTGTCTGAAATCAATTGAGAAACATCCGCTACCAAACATTTTTTCGCTTTTGCCCGTCCATAAGGAATGGCCATAATTTTGCCATACTGGACAATACTTAGAGCCCCTACGCAAAATGATCGTCGCACCGAGAGCGAGCGTTTCGTGCCTCTGGCAAGCAAGGCGAAGCAGGCCATCCGAGGATGGTCGATGGAGCCTGACGCCGTCCAGAGGGATAGTCAGCCGCTCGAATGCAGATTCATTTTGCGTAGGTGCTCTTAGGCACAGGCGGTGATTCACACGATCGAGTTCGATGAATCGGACCACTCAAAGAACGTAATCCGAAAGAAAGCGACAGCCGAAGAGAAATCCTGGGCCTCAGAAATACGTATAAATCCCTAGAAGCTGAGAGTCTCCCCCGGATAGTCCTCAATCCGGGCAGCCTGGTCTCCAGGCGGTCTGAACACGAAAAAAGCGGCGTCACTCGAAAGTGATCGCCGCCTGTTTGCGAGACCCAGTAGTTGGAAAAACGTATTAACGCGGCCGTCTAACCCGTCCCGCCGCATCTTCGCTCTCTTGAATGAGCCAGGAATCCTTACGATTCAGAGGGTCTTGAGTGCCGTACACCTGGACCTCGGTGCCCTTGAGGTCCTTTTGGCTGCCGCTCGTGAAGGTGTTGTTCGTGGCACGGGTGTAGATGTTGTCATTCTCCGTACCGACATAGCACCTCTTCTCAAAACTAACATGGCTATCCAGGAAGAGGACGTTTTGTCCATCGCCTTGGTGGGCCTTCGAGTTACCGATGCGTGCCGTGTCGGAGGTGCCATTGGTATAGAGGGCGATCTGATCCTCATCCGGCATGAAGTCGGCGAAGGATTCCGGGGAAACGGGGGTCGGGATCCAGGGGTTTCTGTCCGCCGCCACGGCCATGGTGGGAGACGATGAGACGGTCAGTGCGTACTGGTTGAAGGGGTGGTGATAGGAATAGCTGCAGTACTCGCTGGGCTTCTCATTTCTGTTCCAAGGGCCGAAATCCCAAGCGTCGATGAGTTCAAAATCGGGGCGGTTGGGCGGCTCACCGACCTCAGAGAGCTTGAACTCTCTTGTGTCCGTCTCGCCCTTACAGACAAACTGCTTCGGTGTGACTTCGGCATACTTGACCAACAGATAGAAGTTGGACGTGACCGTGACCTGGCCCAGCGTGTTGCTGGTCGATGTGCCAGTGCCGAAGGCAGCTCGGCGGGTGATCCCATCCCAAGCCTGGATTTGATGAGACCAGGTGTTCTTCCGACCGCCGGCCTTGGGCAGCTCATCGTCGTAGTCATTCGAGTAGATGAGCATGGCCTTGCCGATGCCCGCCAGATTGGTGCCACAGGTCAATCTGAATGCCAATTGGCGGACGCGTGACAGTGCCGGCATCAGAATGCCCATCAACAGTGCGATGATCGCGATGACCACCAACAGTTCCACTAGCGTAAAGCCTTGACGTTTCATGGTAATACTCCCTTCGTGACTGACGAGATCTGCGACAACTCGCTTTCAGACGCACACAGAATAGATAGTGATAATGACACAGTTGACTCATGACTCAGGACTTCACGACCTCCTAAAAATGGGGTTAACAATACGCGTATTTCACCGGTTAACGCCGCAAGATCTCAAGAACGAATCTCTAGCGTCTGAAAGCCTCTGATGGTGTGGGCGTGAGCCTACGGACGTCTGGCGTCAGGCGGGGGTGTGCAACAACGGGCCGATGTCACGGACGCGCTGCGCGAAGCTCGTGCGGAACCTAAGAAAGGATAATAATGCGGTATGATGGCGCTACAAGTTATGAATAAGGGTTCTTAAGTCCCTCTGTTCGCGAGCACCCAGCAGACGGAATCCCGGCGCGAGCAGACTCACAAAATGTAATTCAATACGGAAGCACAAAGGCGACTGTCGAATTGAGAAAGAACACGCTTCTCACTAAAGGAAGGTGTCAGAAATGAAGGACGAAACGTATGATAACTAATGGATATATATAAAGCCTACCTTTAGCTTGTATTATTAGAGGACTTCTTACTCCCCATGTCAAGGGATTTCTTGAAAAATACCAGGCTCTGTAAAAAATTTTTGGCCTGGTTCATTTCCGGGTCACATTCCCGGTCGTTGTCGTGATCGTAATCGTAATCGAAACAGTGAATTGGGGCAATTAGGGGTATCGATTACGACAACGACAACCGCTAGGCTGATTACGACCACGAGGATCGGTAAAGGAACTGGCGCCTGCGCGAGAACGATTCTGAACCAGGCCAGAGGTCTGCACTTGCGGGTCGAATTCGCTCAGCCATTGACCCTGGAGAAGCCAGTAGCCGACCTCTCACAGATCGAGGCCGCTGCACATGAACCGTCCATCAGGTCAAGCGATCGCGAGTTGATCTGATTTCACCGACCCGAGCTTCTCTCTCTCTTTGGGCAACGTGAATATGAATGTACTTCCTTGGCCCGAGACCGATTCAACCCAGAGGGTCCCACCATGGACCTCAACACTCTTCTTCACGAGGGCCAGGCCGATCCCCGTGCTCTCAGACTCTTCGCCTGCGGTCAACGTCTGAAACATCTCAAAGATCTTGTCAAAGTGTTCCTCTTCGATGCCCGGTCCATTATCGGAAAGCTCGAACTTCCAGAAGCTATCCTCTTCGGTGCAACGGATGCTGATGCGACCGCGAGGCTTGTCCATGAATTTAATGGCATTGCTCAACAGATTCTGAAAAATCTGATCAATCTGCGTCGGAAGCGCGCGAAGAACAGGCAACTGGCTTTCAATGGCTATTTCGATATGGTTGGGTACATCAAGCATGTCGATCACCATGCTTACCTGCTTCATGAGGTCGACCTCCACCGACTCCTTTTTGCCGCCGTCTAGTCGGCAGTAACGCAGCATGCCATCGACCCTATCGACTATTCCACTTGCACGCTTTCTAAGCAACTCCAGTTTCTCTGTTACCTCTTCATCCAATTTGTCCGTGTAGTCGGTGGTGATCCAGTCTGTCAGTGTCACAAGCCCGCGTATCGGTGTTTTCAAATCGTGTGACATCATACAGGCGAATTTTTCAAGATCGCTGTTGGAGTTTTTCAAGTGCTGGATGAGCGCGTCTTTGTGTTTGTCGGATTCTGTGCGTTCGGTGTGGTCGTATACGATGCCCTGCCTGCCGTTGATGACTCCGTGGGAATCGGTCGTAAAGTTGGAAAAAACGGATACGTACAGGTTTTTCCCTTTGGCACTCTTCATCGCTAATTCCGAGGTATCAAACCTCCAGTTTGTATATCCACCCATAAACAGGGATCTCTCGCTTGGATCAACCCAAAATGGGTCTGGGAGAAAAGGCTGGTCAAGAAGATCCTGTGGCCCCGAGACCTCAAAAAGACGGGCAAAAGCAGGGTTAACATATCTTTCCTGCTCTCCAGAGTCTGGTTCTCCAAAGGTATTGAAGGCCATGGACAAGCCATTCAACCATGAGCGTGCGTTGGAGCTGGTCAGGTGCTTAAACAAAAACAAAGTTACCACCCAGGCCTGCTTTGTCCTTGGTTATCTTAACGAAGAAGATGAAGACAGGAAACTGACGCAGAACTATGTGAAAGAGCTTACAAAAGCAGGCATTGACGAAATTGCTTTGTTCATCATGACACCCATACCGGGAACTTATACCTTTGACAAGGTCGAGCAAGGATATGATGATTATTCTCAACTAACCTTTTCTCCGCGGTGGAGGAAGGAGTACAAAAAACTATCATCTTTCAGAATCCACACTTACATGAAGTTTCTTTTCTGGAAACTCCGTTACCATCCACTAAAACTTTTTAAACAACCGGTTAATTTCATTACTCGACGCTTTAACACAAAAATGGAGATGACAGCGTTCAGATGGCTGAAAATTAATTTTTTATCAAAAATACCGTTTTTAG
>JADFHU010000770.1 GCA_022567055.1 Planctomycetota bacterium | reverse complement strand
GAGAGTTTTTCCTTGGGATCAAAGGAATCGACATGGGACGCGCCTCCGCTCTGGTGCAGAAAGATCACGCGTTTGGCACGCGGGCGGAAGTGGGGCTGCTTGGCCGCCAGGGGGTGAATGAGGTTCTGCGTGTCGCCGAGGGTCTGAGGGACCGATCCCAGCAGGGCGCCCAGGGTCGTGACGCCCGTGGCAGAACGCCACAGCATCTCTCGTCGGTTCATTTCCTGACAGCAGTTCATAGCTTTAGTCCACATAGATGAATTCATTGCTGGACAAGATGATCTTGCTCAAACTGGCCCAGGCGCGCAGGCGTTTCTGCCCCGCGCCGTTTGAGGGCGACAGTTTGGCCTGATAGGTGTCCAGATAGGTCTTGGCCCGCGTCAACTCCTGCTCATCGGGAAGACGGGCGTAGGCCAGTTCGTAGGCCAGCTCCAGGCGTTGTTTCAAGGGTGCGTCGCCGGCAAGCAAGCGCCTGGCAAGGGCGGTGGCGTTGTCCCCCATAAAGGCGCTGTTCATCATGAAGAGGGCCTGTTGCGGGACGGTGGAGGCCGCGCGAAAGGCGGTGGTCTGGTTGGGATTGGGCCCGTCGAAGAGATTCAGGAAGGGGTGGTTGCCCAAACGGCGGCGCATGAGATAGACCGTACGATGGTGGTGGTCGTAATCTTCGAAAAAGGGGCGGTGCTGGGTGATGCCGCGACGCCTTTCGCTAGAGGGAAAGGGATGGCTTTCCAAGGGGGCAAGATCGAGCGTGCCGGAGACGGCCAGGATGGCGTCGCGGATGGACTCGGCATCGAGCCGATGGCTGGGGTAGCGCTGGAGCAGGGCCATTGCGCCGCCGACGGACGCTTGGTCGGGAGAGAGGACGGATGCCATCTGCCAGGTCGCCGAGTTCATGATGAGTCGGTGCATGGCCTTGATCGACCAGCCGCCCTCGACGAATCGGTTGGCCAGCCAATCGAGCAGTTCCGGATGGGTGGGCCGTTTTCCCTGCGACCCCAAGACGCTGGAGGTGGAGACGATGCCCCGATGAAAGTGGTACTGCCAGATGCGATTGGCCATCACGCGGGCGGTGAGGGGATTGTCCGGGGAGGCGATCCATTGGGCCAGTTGTACGCGGCCGCTCTCTCTCTCGGGGATGACCGGTTTCTCCGGCGTGATGCAATCGATGAATCCCCGCGCGACCGTCTTGCCGCGATTCCCAGGGTTGCCGCCGATCTGAATCTTGGCGTCCCCGGTCTTGTCCTCCACGTCCAGAACGGCCCAGGCGAGTTCGATGTCGAGCGTGCCACGGAGTTCGCGGAGTCGCTCTTCCAGATCTCCGCGTTGCTGACTGTAGGCCTCCTCGACCTCATCGGCCTGCCCCTTCAGTTCGTTCAATGCCAGTTGCCTCGCCTCAATGTTCCGGCCCTGGCCTTCGTCCCGCTCGATCTCTTTACGAAGGTCTTTTTCCTCTTCTCGGAGTTCCCTGAGGCGCTTCAGAGTCGGATTCTTTCTTACGTCCCGAATCTCCTTGAGTTGTCTGTCGAGATCGGACCTTTCCCGTGAGAGCAGGTTGTACTGTTCGACTTCGGCTGGGTCTCGGACGAGAGGCACGAGATCCGCCGGCTCCCGACCGTGCTCCGTTCCCGCGTGGGGGTAACGGACACCCTGGAAGAACCCATAGAGCTGATAGTAATCGGCCGTGGTGATGGGGTCGAATTTGTGATCGTGACAGCGGGCGCAACTGAGCGTTATCCCCAGCATGCCCTTGCCGATGGTGTCGAGCGTGTTTTCGATGATGAGGTGAGGATCGGCGTTCTTGGAGTTCTTAAAGCGGCGGGCCAAGGCGACATAGCCCGAGGCAATGATGCGCTCTCTGTAGCGGGTGTTCGGGTCTTCCCAGGCGAGGATATCGCCCGCGATCTGTTCGATGATGAATTCGTTGAAGGGCAGGTCCTCGTTGAAGGCATCGATCACGTAGTCCCGGTATCTGCCGGCCTGGGGCACCGGCATGTCGGTCCCGTCGCCGGAGGTATCCGCGTAGCGGGCCAGATCGAGCCAGTGGCGGCCCCAGCGACGTCCATATTCGGGCGAGGCCAAGAGTCGATCGACCAACTTCCCGAAGGCATCGGCCGCGTCGTCTGCCATGAATCGACGAATCTGTTCGATCGTCGGGGGCAGTCCGGTCAAATCGAAACAGGCCCGGCGCAGCAGGGTGCGTCTGTCGGCACGCGGGCTCGGGGCAAGTTGGTTTCGTTCCAGTTTGGCGAGGATGAAGTTGTCGACCGGATTATGGGGCCAGGACGGATCTTTCACCGCCGGTGGCGACGGGCGGGTGCGGGCTCGGAACGCCCAGTGGTCCAGGGGGCGAACGCTTTTTTCGAAGAATTCGACTTGCGCCAGATCGAGGTCGGCGAATCCGACCTGAGCAAGCAGGATGATGGCAAGCGTGATGCACCATCGCATGGGGCACACTCCATGGCGGGAACAGGATCCGTCCAACCCGCCGGGAACAATGTCAAGAAATCCACTATGAATTGTAGAGGAACGGGCACCCGTCTTGCAAGCAAAAACAGGATGACTGTACAGTCGTCGCATTTTCCAAAACTATTTACCCTAAGTTATTCAAATTTCCTATCTTAATGAATTTGACATTGCTTGCCTACGGTGATATCCTGGCCTAGACTTGCGACAAGGCGCTTTCCGTGCGAACCTCTGCAATGCT
>JADFHU010000769.1 GCA_022567055.1 Planctomycetota bacterium | reverse complement strand
CCTGGACACTGTTGACGGTCGCACGGACGTGCTGGGCCACGGCGCCGCCGAAATCGATGGTGTTGTTGTGGGCATAACCCTCGCTACCGGTAGCCCCGGCCAGGGGCCCGACGCCGTCCAAGACGGTCCAGTTCTCGCCATCCAGGGAGTGTTCGATGACGACATCCTTGGCGCCGAATCCCACGAAGGCCTCAATGAGCTGATTCGAGTTCCAGATCCACAGCTCGTGCAGCTTGTAGGCCCGGTCGAAGGCATACTCGATCGTGGCCGGGATACCCCCGCTGATCCACATGTCGCCGGCCGAGGCGCCGTGGAGATCACCCGCCATACCGGAGCCATCGACGGTCTTCTCAGGCCCGGAAGCGCCGAACGAGCTAGAGGCCGTGGCGGTGACGCTGTCAATGGGAATGGAGAAGGGCTCGACTGTGAAGCCCCACACATCGCCTTTGAAGACCGTCGAATCGGGAGCCGCGTTCACTTCGTCCACCCGCCAATAGTAGGTCTGGCTAAATCCCAGCCGGCCGGGATCAAACGTGTCAGTAGACTGGCCCTGACTGACGAGAACACCCAGGGGATTGTCGGTACTGGCCGCGTTGACATCATCCCAAACCGCACCAAAGTATACGTTATGTGTCTGGGCAAACTCCCCCGCCGTCCAGCTCAGGTCGACATCGCGTACCACATCGGGCGACTCGTCTGCAGGCAAGGGGTTTTCTGCGATGGGGAAGAGATTCCCCTTCATGGCATCCGCCACTTCCTCCTGGGACAGGGCCCGAGTGTAGATCCGCGCGTCATCGATCATGCCGAGGAAGGCACGGGCCGCCAAGCCCTCAGCCGTGCGTCCAATGTAAACCGGGCCCGTGTCGGCGGCTCCGGGTAAAATGGTTCCCGCGCCTCCGGTGCCGGCATCTTCGCCGTTGATGTAGTATTGGTGATGGCCGTCCACGACCTGAGCCGCAACATGGGTCCACTCATTCAGCGTGAAGGTTCCCGTGCTGCTACTACCCACAAAGCTCGCGCCGACACTGAAATGGAAAACATTGTTGATACGCGTGTACAGACTGTACGATCGCGGGCCATTTGACTTGGCAATCAGGCCCTGCCAATTATCACCGGTGCCGCCACCGGCCCGGCCGGTATTGAACCAGCACATCACCGTGACCTCGGTATCGACCGTCAAGATGGGTGCATGCGGGACTTCCACGAATTGATCGGTGCCGTTGAACTCCAAGGCCCCTCTCAATATACCTGCCACGTACTGAGGACCCCCCATCAACTCACCATTGTTGCCGGTACCAGAAGAGTCGATGGCAACGGTGCCACCACCCTCATCTAATCTCCACCAGCCCACAAGACTGGGATCAACCGCGGCCAGCCCCACCTGGGCCAGCACCAGCATCAAACCTACTGCAATCGTTGTTTTGCTACACATGGCAGACCTCCTTCGTATCAAGAAAATAAAGACCTTCGACGAGTCATTACCCGTTACTTGCATGGTCTCCTGGAGTCAATCGCCCCTTGATTGACACAGACAACAGGGACTGTAGGTGGGGTCGCTTCTGAAACTAGCCTGGATGAGAATGGTGGAAAAGTAGCTTGCTTGATCGCAATAGCCTCCTTCCAGAAAACCCTACACTCACGTGGGTATGCTAGAGCACACTAGGATCTATTATATTCATTTCTACTCAAATCACAAAGTCAATCACCAGGAATTGGCTGAATTCTGGGCTGAGAACTGAAGCCATCTCGATCAACGTCAAACTCGATTAGGATCGGAATTCAAGAGATCCCCAATCCAGGTCTGAGTCCAGAAAAAAAGGGCCTGCGCCGTTAGGCACAGACCCCTGGTCATTGTCGTCGGAAAACCGTGACTGCACGGTGTCATCCTTCGTCCGTGGTGCCTGGTGTCTGCCAATGCGATTCTACTCAAAGCTGATGTGGAGCAGTGGTGCGTCATCGGCACTCCCGTTAAACGACTCGGCTTCCCGGGTTCCCGCAGAGGGATTGGCCGGGTTGTCTCCAAACATCAACACGATCCCCTCGCCCGACCAGCCGGGCTGATTGACGATCTCCTGGATAATGCTGGAAATGTCAGGCGTACGCTCCTCGGGACCCATGGCGTGCACGGTCATCCATTGAGGAATGTCCCACACGACCTGCGCAGAGGTCGTCGGCCTGCTACTGATGTCACCGGCCGTTGCAACGAAGGTCTCAGGATTCGGGGACAGTTGACCAACGATCACCAGAGAAACGGGCAGGACATGGTAAGGATTGTCGATATCATCGGCGCTGAACTGCACCCATGCCTCGGTGATGGTCGCACCCCTGGGCACGGCGATACCGACCCATCGGCAGCCGATCGTCTGGAGAGCGGCAGGGGCCATATTGCCTTCATAGCCCAGCTCCAGGTCACTGCTGGTCAAGCTTTCCATGACACCGCCGTCCAGAATATGCTCTTCGGCATCATCACTGCTGGCAGAGACCCGCCACTCACTGATCGCCTCAGGAGCCGACTGTTCCAGCGAGATATCGTCGACGTACAGCGTGCCGGTGGCGCCATTGCCTTCAATACCCACGGCCAGGCTGCGGACACTCTGCAGATTCATTCCCAACGAGGCGAGGTCGATACTCCATGCCTGCCACGCTGCCAACGCGATGTTCCCGGCTGGACCCTGGTAGGGAATCTTGGTCCCATTGACCTTGAGAT
>JADFHU010000128.1 GCA_022567055.1 Planctomycetota bacterium | reverse complement strand
ACCCGTCCCGCAGTCGTTCCAAACGCTTTCCCGGCCACACCTTAAAGACATCAAAGATGCGAAACAGAAAGAAACCGGCCCCACCCGCAATGACCATTTGGCGCGCGGAGAGTGCAACCGCGGGAATCATCAACAACACCAAAAAGCAGAGCGCCTGTCCCGCGACCTCATCCATCACCACTTCGCCGGGATCCTTTTTCCCCGTGCGGGCAATGGCGCTGGGAGACCAAGCCACACAGGTGACAGAACCCAGGACCACCAAAATCACCATGGCAATCTGCAAGGAAATCGGCGCGCACCCCATGCCACCCATAAGGGCGAACAGCAGTGCGGGTGGCAAAGATCCCCAGGTACCCGGAGCAATGGGCAACCATCCCAGGCCAAAACAAGATGTGATCAGTCCTTTCACTGGCACGGCACCCTACTCAAAAGGGGTTCAAGGTTCAAGGACGAAGGTTGAGGGATGAAGGCAGTTCCATTCGCGGAGTCTATAGCGATTCGAATCGTTTCAGACAGAAACGATCGGTCATGCCGGCGATGTAATCGGCCACCGCTCGCTGCACCCCATGTCGAGAGATAAAGTCCTGGAAATATCCCGGCATCAATGCGGGGTCGCCACACATCGCATCGAACAGCGTGCCCAGCCACTCATGGACTTTGTCTGCCGTTTCCCGGAGAGAGGGGTGCAGATAGAAGTGCTTCATCAGAAACGCCTCCAGTTTCCGCAGTGCCCGGTGACTCTGAGGTGAGAGTCGAATGAGGGATTCGGCCATCTTCAGCACCTCCTCGACACGCTCGACGCCGGCAGCAGCGATGGTCTCGCGACTGGTTTGGATGCAGTCACTCACGAGACGATCGATCATCGCCTTGGAGGTTCGTGTCCGTCGGAGGGTCCTGTCCGCCAGGTGCTGTGCGCCCACGGCACGCTCCGCTTCCGTGAAGATGGAGACGCGTTCAAGTTGGTCGGCGTCAATGAGCCGAGCCTTCTGGCCATCCTCCAAATCGTGACAGTTGTAGGCAATACGGTCGGCCAAATCGGCGATCTGGCCCTCCAGCGAGCAATTGGCCGCGTCAAAGGCCCCGGACGCCGGATGGTCGTAGGTGCTGCGGTGCTTGGCCAGGGCCAGGCGCGTCTCGTACATCAGATTGAGTCCCATGAAATCCGGGTAGGGGTGCTCCAGCAGCGTGACGATGCGCACCGTCTGCTTGTTGTGTTCGTAGCCGCCATGGCCGGCCAGCAAGGTGTTGAGTACCTTTTCCCCGCTATGTCCGAAGGGCGGGTGTCCGAGGTCGTGGGCCAGGCAGATCGCTTCGGTCAGGGGCTCATTGAGTCCCAAGGCCCGCGCGATCGTTCGTCCGATCTGAGCCACTTCGATACTGTGTGTCAGACGGGTGCGATAGTAGTCATCGAGTCCGGTGGTAAAGACCTGCGTCTTTCCCTCCAGGCGACGGAAGGCGGCGCAGTGAATGATACGATCCCGATCTCGTTCGAAGGCGCTACGATAGGGATGATCTTCTTCTGAGAACTCCCGGCCCCGACTGCTCTGCTCTTGCACTGCCAGTGACATCACGCACAGTTCCTTAGCTCCGCACCTTCAAGTCCGGTAGGCCCAATTCCTGCGAGGTCTTTCTCAAGAGCGCCAGCAACTCTACCATGCTCTGACTGATGACATCCGTCCCACCACAGACGCTCATGAAATTCGTGTCACCCCGCCACCTGGGCACGAGGTGCGTGTGTAAATGGCCGGGCAGACCGGCGCCGCCGGTGCGCCCCAGATTGATGCCGATGTTGTATCCATGCGGCTGCAGACAGGCCCGCATACAGGTCTTGACATTGTCCACCAGCCTCATCATCTCCAGCAACTCAACGTCAGATAGATCGGATAGGTCCTCGACGTGTCGCTTGGGCGCCACCAGCATGTGGCCGTTGTTGTAGGGATAGCGGTTCAAGACCGCCAGACAGTGGTCTGTGCGCCACAGCACGTGATTCTCCTCATCGGCCTCGGGATGGGCCAGGTAATGACAAAAGAAACAGTCTTTATTATCCTTGTCGAGGCCGGTAATGTAGCCGATCCGCCAAGGGGCCCAGAGCGTCTTATTTTCCAAGGGACAGGTCTCCTCCCGCTATCGAACGGGTCTCATCGTCGTCATCTGACCTAGCGCTCATAGGCAAAACGCTGCCTGGCAATCAAGTGCACGCTGGCAGGCGAAGCATCCCCTGGGTCGGCCTGGGGATCGACACCGGCCCAGCGCATCTCCAGGGACTCTGAATAATGATCGAGGACGCCCGTCTCGATGTTGAGGGTCATTCTACCGGTAAATTCATACTCGTCTGCAAAAACGTCTGCGAACGGTCCAGGATGCGCCCCCTCATGATCCCGCTGGGCGCTGCGGGTCGAAGGTATGGCAGACATCTCGACCAGCGCCATGGACGACCCGGACTCCTTCCGGATCCCTCTGTAGGTATACACTTTATCGAAGGTCCTGCTCCCCATCTGTCCGAAGCCGTAATGCTGGGTCTCTATCCACACTTGCCCCAGGACCGGCAGGGGATCCTTATTGGACGCCATGGCCTTGACCGTATGCCTCTCGGTGATGGCCGGATCGCTGAGAAGCTGCCGCGCCAGATCGAAGTCCGGCTTGTTGGGGTCAAGTCCGGCCCTGGCCCTGCCGCTATCGATCACGCCATGTACACCTCCGGCAGATGTCTTAAGAATGGTGTAGGTCTTGCCCAGAAGATCCGCCAGGGCCGAGACCTCCTGTCCCTCCCGGGCGCTATCATAGTCCACGTGCAAGTCCACGTGCACCTGTCCGGGCATTACTCTGTAGCTCAAGGCGTCGATGGTAATATCCACGGTGGCACGGCCCAGATCGTCGATCGCGCGGACGTTCTCCGTCAACACCATCCGGATGACCCGCCCCGAGGTGCCGCTCCTCAAAGCAGCCCTGTCCTCATCGGACACTCCCCGCCACTCAACGAAACGTGTATTCTCCCAAGAATAGGCATAAGTGGCCGTCTGACCAATCTCGAATCGGAGCCGCAGAGCCCCGATGTCAACGGCCTTAGCCGCTTCATGGCTAAGCTCACGCCCGGGGTCTTGGTCCTCTATGGCGTCCAAGTGCGCCCGTGACTCGGCCGCATCTTCGGTGGTAGCACGGGGAGCATCCACGCGTGCGCATCCCCACTGCAGTCCGACCACCAGCACGACCACTGTCCACTCGACACTGCCCAGACTTCGCATGCTCATGATCAGTTCTCCCTACAGGGGAAGGCTCTCAACACGACCCCAGTGGTCCAAAAGCGAGGCGCAATTATACTCAGCGCCGCCCCACAGACAACCGTTTTCCGCCCGGGCTAGCCACACTCCGGGGAAGGCGAAATCATGGTACCAACCTTTTTTCTTTATCCGGCCGGCTTCGATCGCTAGACTGACACAACATTCGACACGGGTAGAATATGCAGAATGACGGCATGGTTCAATTTTAGGTAACAGTTCATCAGGATTCACGCTGCTCCTGAAGTCGTAAACCACATACCGAATTAGAGTTTTTGGTTTAGGGTTCACGGTTCGAAGCCTTGAATCAGTTTTTCCTTCAACTATGAACCGTGAACCTGGAACCTTGAACCATGCCAGAATGGCCCATTGGAACAGGAACGACGATAGACAGGAGGCAGCAAACTGGACACCGACAAGAAGACACCGTGGTATGGGGCAGGACTCCACTTCAAGTGTACCTGCTGTGGAAACTGCTGTTCGGGACCCGGAGAGGGGGTGATCTGGATCACCAAACCTGAAATCGAGTTTCTGGCTGAGTTCCTGCAACTCAGCGTCGAAGAGGTCCATGAGAAATACCTGCGCCCCGAAGGCGCTCGCACCTCCATCGACGAGCACCCGCTCACCAAAGACTGCATTTTCTTGAAGCGGGTGGGGGGTCAGCGACAGTGCACGATCTATCCCGTCAGGCCCAACCAATGCCGAACCTGGCCCTTCTGGGCGAGCAATCTGGCCAGTCCCCGGGCCTGGAATGAAAACACCCAAGACTGTCCCGGCGTCAATCGAGGACCCGTGCACAGTCAGGCCGATATCGAACAGCAGAAAAAGCAAACCCGCTGGTGGACCGATGAAAAGACCTAGGCTCTTTCTGAAAACTCCATCGTCGGCCCGAGAGCGAGCAGTTTTTTCGCATGGCGAAGACGGCGAAGCAGGCGATGTTGGTTGCATCGTCGATGCAGCCGGATGCAGCCAGGCGGAAAAAGAGCCGCTCGAAGCCAGATCGAGTTTTCAGACAGAGCCTGACGCCCTCATCGCCAGAGTCGCTGAACTCTATGCCTGGATAGACACCGAACTCGCAGCCGATCCCAACCTGGCGGGCCAATGCCAGGGTTGTGGCCGGTGCTGCAACTTTGAGGCCTACGATCACCGGCTGTTTGTCACCACTCCGGAACTGCTCTATTTCCAACACCGGTTGGACACGCGTCCTGCCCGCACGATGACCGGCGGCACCTGCCCCTACCAAGAGCAAAACCGCTGCACGGTCCACACCTTCCGCTTCGCCGGTTGCCGCATCTTCTGTAGTCATGGCTGCGAAGAATTCCAGGGGGCGCTAACCGAACGCGTCCTGACCCGATTGAAGGCCCTATGTGTGGAGTTTGAACTGCCCTATCGCTATATGGACCTAAAGGCGGCTATGAAGATGCTGCAAGAGAAAGAATGGGTCCATTCCATCGCTCACTGATGCGGAAGGATCTCCAGCAGTTCAACTTCGAAGATCAAGGCGGAGTTGGGCGGGATACTCGGC
Organism: Planctomycetota bacterium; assembly: GCA_022567055.1. Classification (GTDB taxonomy): domain Bacteria; phylum Planctomycetota; class Phycisphaerae; order Sedimentisphaerales; family Anaerobacaceae; genus JAIPFM01. The sequence continues at coordinate 5,678 of JADFHU010000128.1, read as the reverse complement.
CGGCCGGGTTCTCCATAGGCAAGCTCCGGGGGAATGAACAGTTTCCACTTGGCGCCGGTCTCCATGAGCTGCAGGGCCTCTATCCAACCCTTGATGACCCCATTGACCGGAAACTCTGATGGTGTCCCTCGATTCACGGAACTGTCAAACACTTTACCGTCGATCAGCGTTCCATGATAATGAACGCGAACCCGATCCGTTTTCTTGGGCTTCGGTCCCGATCCCGACTTGATCACCTGATACTGTAGACCACTGGCAGTCACCCGAACACCCTCTTTGACCTTGTTGGCCTCCAGGAAGGCCTTTGCGGCGGCACGATTCTTCAGACCCTGAGATCGCTTGGCGGCCTGCTGTTTTTTCCTTTGCGACTGCGAAAATGTCGCCATCGTCTTCTGAAAATCCGCGCTAGAGAGCAAAGGCTCCTTTTTCTCCAATACATCCCTAATCGCTTGGAACAGCACATCGACGTTGATATTAACACCCTGCGACATCAGGGAACGCCCGATCTGCATACCGATCGCATAGCTGGTTTGGTCCTTCGCGTTTTGGAAGATCCCCGTCCCCGAGCCTGTCCCGGCCTCCGACACAGAAATGGCGCTATCGGCCCCGTATAGTCCCGATCCGGTCAGCAGCAGGATCAAAACACCCAAACTCAATACCTTGTCTCTCATGGCTCGTTCCTTAATTATAGTTACCAGACAGAACCTAAAGCATATCGACAGAATACCCTTACGACTTAGCCACTGGCACCCCGGGCGGCGTAAAAGTATATCCCTCCGACAGAGACCTGTCGAGGACGCCTCCAGCAACGTCCTCGATTTCCCATTTTTTGCCTGGAAAATGCCGGCATGCTCTGCTAACATCCTGTTCTTGCGTCAATACCCATGCAGTAATCCGGATATTCGCATCTTCCGGCCGGGTCCCATGCAAGCTAAGACCGTGAATCTGGTCAGGCGGGGAACCGAGCAGCCATAAGCGCACCCTTGGTTGTGCGTGGCAAACCCGGCCACCTTTTTCTAGGCTCTTTCTGAAAACTTCGGCGTCGGCCCGCCTGCCCCGAGCTTGTCGAGGGGAGAGCGAGTATTGAGACAGAGCCAAAGCTCAACAAAATTTAAAAGGAGATCCGATCGATGGGAACACGACTCTATGTTGGCAACCTTTCTTATGACACCCTGGATGATGACTTGCGCACCCTGTTTGCAGATAACGGCGCGGTCGTCAGTTGCGAAGTGATGATCGACCGCCAGACTGGGCGTTCCAAGGGCTTCGCCTTCGTGGAAATGGGCTCCCAGGATGAAGCCAACAAGGCCATAGAGTCGTGCAACGGCAAGTCCTTCCAGGGCCGGGAACTCAATGTCAATGAAGCCCGAGCCCGGGCCGAGCGTCCCGCCCAACCCTTCTTCGGTGGCGGCGGGGGCGGAGGAGGATCGTTCGGCGGTGGGGGTTCGGGCGCCCGGCGACCCGTAAAATCCAAAGGCAGCCGGCGCAATGCCCGCAATCAAAAGCGAAGCCGCAAGAGCTTCTTCTAGGCTCTGTCTGAAACGTATCCCCTCTCTCAGACATTCCAGGGCGAACGGTAGTCGCGCGTGAGCCAGACCACACTGCCGGTTCCATCTGCAAATCTGTTGCCAGCCGGGTCCCATTTGATCTTCTCGCCGTGGTAGTAAGTAAGATTCATGAGATGGCAACAGATCGCCGTGCGTCCGCCGACGATTTCACTCGTGATCGGTTTCTTGCGGGTTGCGACACTCTTGAGGAAGTCCTGAATGTGATGCTCACTCTTATAGAGATTGATCTTGGCATCGGCCAGGTATTGCTTCTTGACTTTATAGAGGGTTGAAGTCAGAGAGCCTCCGTCCTCACGGCGTGTGTATTTTGCGACCTCAGTCCCATTGAGTGTCAGAGTAAATCTGCCGCGATTCACCTGAACTTCGCCGCCGCTACCGAAGAAATGGACGCCGAAGCCGTCTTTGTGCTCCACGGTGACGCCGTTCGCATAGACCAATTTCACACCACGCTTGGCGGAAGTACCCCCGGGCGCCGGCAGGACCTCAACCGGACCACTCCCATCCATGCCCAATCCCCATTGGGCAATATCCAGGTGGTGTGCCCCCCAGTCCGTGACCATGCCGCCGCCAAACTCGCGGTACTTCCGCCAAGCCGGGAAGTGGGTGTGCAGGCCACGGGGACTGAGGATCGAGCTGTAGGCCCGCTTGCGAGCCGGGCCCAGCCAGAAATCCCAGTCGAGACCGGGCTCCATCTCTTCTGCAGGCAAATCACAGGGGCGACCCGGGTCACCGAAACTACAGTTCACGCTTTTGATCCTGCCGATGACGCCGTTCTGCACCAATTCACAGGCGATGCGAAACTCCGTCATAGATCGCTGCATCGATCCGGTCTGCAAGACCCGGCCATTGGCTTTGACGGCATGGATGACTTCAATGGCTTCATGGATGTTGTGGGTGAGCGGCTTCTCGCAGTAGACATCCTTGCCGGACTCCAGGGCTGCGATGGTCTGGACGGCATGCCAATGGTCCGGAGTGGCAATGCAGACGGCATCAATGTCGTCACGGGCGATCAGCTCTCGGAAATCGGTGTACGTGGCACATTGATGCGCAGGCTTATCTGCTCGACCCGCATAGTGTTTATTGACGATTCGGGCGGCGTTCTCCCGCCGATTCGTATCGACTTCGCAGACGGCCAGGACCTGTGTGTTCTGGCGGAGGAAGTTCCTCAATAGCCCGCCATTCTGCTTACCCATCCCAATGAACCCCATGGTCAGGCGGTCATTCGGTTTTGTCTGTGCCGCCCAGACCTGGGAGGGAATGATATAGGGTACGGTCACTGCGGTCGCAGATCTGAGGAAGGATCGACGGGAGACTTTCATAGGGGCCCTTTCCTGTTTGTTGTCTCAAGCTGTTAAATTACGAAGTCGCAGATTTGAATTCATGAGCATTATACGCAAGGCTGCCTGACTCAGCTACGGAAAAACCCGGAGTGTGATGGGGTGGTCCGTCATGCCGCGGGCGGCCTTCACGAATCCCCGACGTGTACTTCCGACGAACTTGCTCTTCCCGGAAGAGCCTAGGCTCCAGCACCCATCCAAAAAATTCTTCACCATTTGCAAACTTTTGCTGGACATTCTTTTACAAATGTACGATATTGGAGTTGTACGCATGTAAAAGGAGAATCTTGATGACGAAAAAGGAAATTGCCGCCATGAGTCCGGCGGAAACTGAAATTCTGCGTATCGTCTGGGAATTGGGGGCTGCTACCGTGCTGGAGGTAGTGGACCAACTTCCCCCAGAACGACAGATCGCCTATGCCACCGTGCAAACTCTGCTTCGGCGCTTGGAGCACAAAGGCTATCTCAAGCACAAATCTCGAGGTAAGGCGCACGTATTCATGGCATCCGCCCAAAAGGAAGAGGTCATCTCTCGTACGGTGAAAGATTTCCTCAATCGGCTATTCGGCGGTGACCCCGTGCCCCTGGTGCAATACCTCGCCGAGCACGGTGAAATCACCAGGGAGGACATCGATGGACTTAAGAAGCTCATCGATAAACCGAAAGGCAAATAAAGTCAAAAAGTGCTGGAGGTAATGTCGCATGAGTTCGATTCTTGTCTATCGTCTGAGTGACTACCTGGTGCAGCAATCCTGGCAGATTGCCGTGTTGATCCTCCTGGTGGCATTGCTCAATCAGGCATTGCGAAATAAGAGCGCACACATTCGCTCTATGTTGTGGGGGGTCGTGTTGGCCAAGTGCCTCATACCACCGATGTTCTCGATATCGGTGGCGGTGTTGCCTGCTAAAGCGATTGAGCAACTGGTGGCACAAAAAGGTGAGAGTTCTCTATTGCTGATGACAGATGAAGTACATGCGCACTCTCCAACCGAGGTATCCTCTTCCCTGGCACCATCGTTGACTCGCATGGATAGACTTCAAAGTTATGCGCAACAACACTTGATGATCCTCATCTGGGCAACGGTCGGCGCTCTTTTCTATGGGGTTGTTCTGATTCGAGCCATGCGCATCAGGTCATGGTTGTGCGACAATCGACAACCCGTTCCTACCCAGACCCAAAATGATCTGGAAATCGTAAGCAAGCAATTGGGCTGGTCTGAATCCCCCCAAGCCTGGCTCATTACCAAGGCATCCCAGCCCTTTATCTGGGGCTGGTGCAAGGGGACAGTCTATTTGCCCCAGACTTTTATCGAACTGAATCATACCGAATACCGCCATGCCATCTTGGCACACGAACTAAGTCACATACAGCGCCGTGATCCAGGCGTCAATCTGCTCCAAATCATAGCGCAAGGACTTTTTTGGTTTCATCCCCTGGTATGGTGGGCCAATAGCCAGATGCGACAGGAGCGGGAAAAGTGTTGTGATGAAAAGGCCCTGGCTCATTTGGGCATGACCGTGCAAGACTACTGCCAGGCCTTAGTAAACACCTTGGCCAGAGCGTCTCAGGGACAGACCCCTCGGGGATCACTGGCAATCAGCGGACCGGTCAAGCATATGGAGAATCGTATCAAGACGATGGTGCATACTAAACGTTGTTTTACCAAAGGCCCCAGTCGTTTGGGGGTCATAGTGACTATGGTATTGGCGATGTTCGTGGTGCCTGTGGCCATTGGTCTCACCGAGAAAAGGTCTGAGGCAAGTCAAGCGCAAGGGTCGTTCACGGCAATTGAATTCTATCGGGATAAACTCGCATCGGCTGAGAAGTTTAATCGGCTGGGACGGCTCATGCTGATATTCACAAATAACCAGGAAGAACCGCTCGCGCACTTCAATCAACTCAAGGGCCATGGCCCGGAGGAACTTGTTTCATGGGCCCGGAAGAATGTGGTTCTCAACAGAGAATTGCTCGGCAAGCACAACCCAGGAATGGCTCCGGATCCGAGCCAAATTGTGGCCTACGATCAAGATCTACTGAAATACGGCAAAGGGACAAATGTGCTCTACCTGGATTCCCATATGGGCTTTGTCGATTCGGAACACTTGGATGAACTCAGCTCATTTATGCGTGAAGACTTCGTGTTCATCGAAGCCTGCTATTACAAGATTCCCGCCGAGAGCAACGACATTCAGGCCGTAACGACCGAGTCAAACGGGCTGCTCGTACCCAACGGAGGACTGGTCCTCCAGTTCTTGACGAACGAGGCTATCGACAGAATTCATGAATCACTGAATTCCAGACTAGTGGGCTCCCCAGTTGTTGTCGCGGTTGATGGCAAAGAGGCATCGATGGCGGTGATTACAGAGGAATACTTCATGCTGGGAAAATCTGAAACTACAACAGATCTTGCGCATTTTGAAATCGAGTATATGGCTAAAATCAGACCGAATATAGTGAGTGAGACCAATGAAATCATGCTTCGCATTGAGATAGAAATTAGTGAACTTCCTGATCTAGAGATTCCCGAGGGAATCCTCCCCGTCGTCACGCGGCGCACATCCTCAAATAGGATGACCCTAGAAGCAGGGCATGGGGTCTTCGTCAGTTTTCCATCCGTCCATGGTCGGACGCATCATTTAATCATTGAGGCGCGACGTTTGACAGTATTAGAATCGTTGTTACGTCAAAGTGCTTACAAGGAGAACTGATTTTCAAGCCTGGCTCTCATCGCCCTTTCCTTGTATGGGCGTAGTCATTAACAAACTCCAGTTC
>JADFHU010000768.1 GCA_022567055.1 Planctomycetota bacterium | reverse complement strand
CAACCCTTTTTCGCGGTGGTTTGGTTTGGCTCGCCTCATGAACCTTACAGCGGTTTGCCGCAAGACCTGGCTCTTTACGACAACCTACCCGCCGAATATGAAGAACGCACAGTCAAACTCACTTCCAATGCAACGGGCCGTCCGGTCGAACGTCCGATGAACGAGGTACTGCGGGAGCGATATGCCGAGATTACGGCGATGGATCGCGCAATCGGCAGTCTGCGCGACTACCTTGGAGCCCAGGGTCTGCGACGGAATACCTTACTCTGGTACTGCGGTGACAACGGCGTCCCCTCAAGCGGACGCATGACCACGCCTTTCCGCGGCCAGAAAGGGACGATGTACGAAGGAGGGATACGCGTGCCTGGCATTATGGAGTGGCCCGCACGCATTCAATCGCCGCGCGTCTCCAAGGTCAATTCGGTCACCACCGACACACTTCCGACCCTATGTGAACTGGCAGGCCAGCCCTTGCCGAAGCGTCCCTTGGATGGGATCAGCCTGAAAGCGTTGATCGACGGGGACATGCAGGAGCGCCCCAGCCCCATCTTCTTCTGGAGCTTCAATTCCGGCAGGGCGTTTCCGAATGATGCCAGACCCTACATCGACCCCAAGCTCCAAGAGGGCACGACGCCGCTGGTCAAAATGATGGCTGGCAAATACACCCGCAGCTTTCGCAATCTCCACTATGAAAAAATATCAGAGCGAGACTTCGGTGGGGCCCGTTCGGTCATGGGTAATCGTTACAAACTGGTCGTGGGTGCTCAGTCTGAAAACAAATCGCCAGTGGAATTGTTCGATCTCACAAATGATCCCGCTGAAGAACGCAACCTAGTGGCGTCCCGCGGCGAGATCGTAGAGCACATGAAAAGTCAACTTCGCGCTTGGCAAGAGTCAGTGCTTGAAAGCCTGACCGGTGCGGACTACTAGAACGGGCAAACTGCATGTCGCTCCGGAGGCGAGTTTCAGATTCGATTACCGACCTCGCGTGAACACACGCAAGGTTCGTGACGTGGCGGTGAAGGCAAGGGAGTTTCTCAACGCGAATGAAGGACATCCCTTTTTCCTGATGGTGAATTACTCCGATCCTCACGCCTACCGCGAGTCGCGCCAGAGTCGTGCCTGGTTCTTTCAGGATCAAGTAGATGGCATCCCGGCGGATCCGATCAAGCCTAGCGGGAAAACGATTTTTCCCTGGCAGGGGATTGATACGCCGGAGATGCGGGTGCGCACGGCCGGTTACTACAACACGGTCAAACGCCTCGATATCGGCGTCGGCCTGTTGATGAATACACTCAAGGCCGCCGGCCACGATGGAGATACGCTGGTGATCTTCGTTGGTGACCACGGGCCGCCCTTTTGTCGTGGCAAGACAACCTGCTACGAAGCCGGTCTGCGTGTGCCCTTCATCGTCCGCTGGCCGGGCGTCTCGACACCCTTTGCCAGCGACGCCATGGTCTCCACCATCGACATCCTGCCGACCATTCTCGATGCAACCGGCCAGCCCTCACCGGGCACGATGCACGGGAGGTCACTACGCCCCGGGGTGAGTGATCCGCAGGCCGCATGGCGCGACCATTTGGTGGGAGAGTTTCATTTTCATGGACGACGTCCCTTCTATCCGCGACGGGCCATTCGGGATGAGCGCTTCAAGCTCATTCACAATCTACGGGCAGGTTCGGAAAAGCCGGGTCCCGGCATCGACGGTGATCCGGCCTACAGACAATCGCAGACAGCCGCCTTCGCAGACACGCGTATTCAGAGGGCCTTCAATACCTTTGCCGATCCACCCGAATTCGAACTGTACGATCTGCGCAGCGACCCCATCGAATTTGAGAACCTCGCCGGGAAACCAGAATTCAAAGCCACCGAGGACAGTTTGAAGCGGGGCCTGTTGGAGTATCGCCGCGCAACGGACGATCCCTTTCTCCACCGAGAGATCATGCAGAAGATGATCGATCACGCTCGGCAGTAGGGACCCATCATGCAAACTCTCGTATTTCCGAACAGGTTTCAGCCGTTCTTGTGTATTGTCTGCTGGCCAATGTTGCTTCGGCGACAGACCAGCGACCCAAACCGGTTCCGCCTCACCAACTGTTGCCTTTGCCTGATCACCAGGTCTCTCTGCGAATGGATGGACTATTTCGGTCCCATTGCGGTCGGCGAAGGTCCAGACCGAAAACCGGCTGTCGAAGGCGTCACCTATTTCGATCATCCGGCGAATCCACGTTTTCCAAGCTATTGGCATGTCCGTGAGGATGGCTGGATCGCACACCGGACATCTGGAACAGAGCAAATTCTTCTTGAAATCCGAGGAACACTTGTGGTAAACTAAGAACCTGAGTGTCGGCCATCAAGCGGGGCTCGACCGTGGCAAGGACCAGAGGTTGGGATGATGAGGAGTAACCACCGCATGAGATAGCCATCGCCTACTTTATCTTCTTTAGAGCGGCCCTTGGGTGGTTTCTCAACGATGTAGCTCCTCCTTCTCACCCAGGGCCGTTTCTTTCTGATGACAGTCCTCTGCGACTCTTTCTCCTCCTCTCCCTCCGGGTCGTAGGGGGTTTTCTATTGATGTCATCCATCGGGCTTAGAGCCCCTAACAAAATGATCGTCGCACCGAGAGCGAGCGTTTTTGCCTCTGGCAAGGAAGGCGAAGCAGGCCATCCGAGGATGGTCGATGGAGCCTGACGCCGTCCAGAGGGAAAATAAGTCG
>JADFHU010000127.1 GCA_022567055.1 Planctomycetota bacterium | reverse complement strand
AGTACGATTCCAAGCACGAATCCCAATTCGATTCATACGTCGATTCGTGTAACCCAGAATTGAACCAGGCCAAAAAGGTGGGCCCGCGCCCTAAGGTGCATGGGAATGGTCTTGCGACATGCATGCAAACCAATCACCGATATCGAGAAACGCCTGATGTCGATTCGATTCGAGACAATCCTCTTCACCGGATTAGCGATTTCCATGACCCTCGTTGCCGCCAGGGCAGACGATGCGGCATTGGCCTCTTCACGCGAAGCATCCGTTCACAAGATTGGAACCACGACGATTACACTTTCTGAACCGAAGGACGGTGTACCCGCGCGCTGGGAAGAGGGCAGGTCGGGGTATCAGACAGAGCCCATATCCATAGGATTCGACAGAGACGTCCGCATGAACGGAAACTGGATTCCGGCGGGAACCTACAGAATAACGCTTCAACGGGTAGCTGAAAATGATTTCCACGTGGTACTGAACCAATCCGACTTCACTGGCAAAAAACTCGACGCCGAACTCTCTCGCGAAGTGTTGCGACTGGCCGTGCGTCCCTCTGACGCGCCGCCTACTGACAGGTTTCGAATAGGCATTGAACTCCTGCTGGAAGAGGAGGAAGAGGACACGGACGACGACGACGACGACGACGACGACGACGACGACGACGAAGAAGAAGAAGAAGAAGAAGAAGACGAGGGAGACGAACAGGACGAGGAGGACGAAGACGAAGACGAAGACGAAGGGGAAGACGAAGAGGAAGAGGAGGAGCGTGAGGAAGACCACGCAGAAGACGATAGGTCCGCCGAACTGTATTTCCATTGGGGTACGCGGAAAGTGGCCGTTCGTCTGGAAATGACGGGCATGCGCAGGCGTGCGACACCCGCCCCAGAGATGCCCAAGCCGGTTCGCACGCCATGGTCCGTCGTTCTCGCGTCGTTAGAAGCACTGGTTGCCGAGGACCTTGAAAAGCACATCGAAGCATTCGCGGACAATTTCGAGTCCGACTTCGACGATGGCGGCAGCGCTCTGGCCCATGCGCAGCTTCTCGGCCACATCCGACGCGGCGGTGGATTGGAGGGCCTGCTGCTGAGCCTCGATCAAGTCAACTGGACGGCAGATGAAAGAAGCGCGGAGTTTCGCAACATCGTGATCTACACCGCCGAGGATCGGTTTGTCTTCACCTATAGACTCGTGAAGACCGACGAAGGTTGGAAGACTGTCTATCTGGACGCAGAGTGAATAACTGAGCGTTAGGGATCGGACGATTATTTCGGATAGGAATCCGCCAGGCGTCTGGGATAGCTCCCGGTCTCGCAAGCCTTGTCGAAGACCTGCCGGGGAATCTTGCCGGTCACGCCGAGGGCCTCGGCGATGTTTAACACTTCAAGCGCAACCACAGGGTCGTCGGTCTCACGGAGGATGGTCACGAGTCCTCTGACGCCCGCGTCGGTGTCTCCCTGGACCGCCAGCGCCTCGGCGGCCGCGACTCGAACCGCGGGGACCGCATCGTTCAGCAGCTTCTTCAACTGTCCGGCGGTGGCCTGCGCCGACTCACCGCGAATAGTGCAACCGAGGGCGCCCCAGTAGCGCATCACCGGATGATCATGCTTCATCGCCGCCCGCAGTTTCCGCAGCCTCTTCTTTTTGGCGTCGCCGGCAGTGAGCGCGAGTTGAAGGATCTCTTCGTAGGGGAAGTCCTTGCCGTGCACGTAGTCGTAGACCGTGCCTTTGGCGGAGAGTTCGTTATACATGGATTCCGGCACGATTCCGGCATCGCCAATCTCCCGCATCTTGTTCAGCGTCGCTGCCCGCATCCTGGCCAGGCGTTTCTTGTGCTTGGGGTTGGAGGCCAGGTTCTTGACCTCCCACGGATCGGCCTGCGTATCGTAGAGTTCTTCGACGGGTTGGGGCGTATTCCAGAAGGAGGACTGTTCGGATGTCGTCTTGCCGGCTTGCTGCAGGGCGTAGAATGATTGCCAGCCGACCTGGCCGTGCGGATATCCGGCCAGAATGCCGCGATGGCGATGCGGATGGAAATTGCGGATGTAGCGGTAGCGACCATCCGTCACCGCGCGGACGAAACGTAACATGCGGGAGTCAAATCGCTGACCAAAGAGGAACACATAGGGCTCGGCCTCTCGCTTGCCTGCGCCGAGAAAGGCGCGGCCCTGCATCTGCGCGGGAACCTCCACACCGGCCAGGCTGAGCGCGGTCGGCGGCAGGTCGATAAAGCTGACCGGACGATCGCTGGTCGTCCCCGCCTTGCCTGGCGCGAGGTGCGCCCACTTTTCGGGAAAGCGGCAGATCAAGGGCACGTGCGTGCCGGTGTCGTAGATGTATCGCTTGGCCCGTGGCAGGATGCCGCCGTGGTCGGAATAGTAGATGACGATGGTGTTCTCCATCACCCCGGCGTCGTCGAGTTCCTTGAGCCAGGCGCCGATTTGCCTGTCCATCGCGGTTACGATGTCCATGTAAGTGACCCAGTCCTGGCGGATCTCAGGCGTATCCGGCAGGTAGGGCGGGAGCTTGACCGAGGCGGGGTCGCGGCTGGGCTCCTGGGGGATCGTGCCGCTCCGGCGGTAGCTTGCCGTCTTCCGCGCGAAGAGACTGCTCTCGTGGCTGAGGGTCGTATTGAACACGGCAAAAAAGGGTTTGCCCTCGGGACGATTCTCCCAGTGAGCCTCACGGCCGCATTCGTCCCAATGGGCTTTGTCATTGGTCTCGAAGTTGTAGTCCGTCTTTGATCTGTTGACACAGTAGTAACCGGCATCGCGCAGATACGAAACGTAGGTCTTGAATTGCGACGGAATCGGGTAGCGGCTGCGCATGTTGTGCGTACCCATGCCGCAGGCGTAAAGTCCGGTGATGAGCGTGCAACGAGCAACGGCGCAGACCGGCGCGTTGGCGTAGGCATACCTGTAGCGAACACCATCGGCCGCCAGTTGATCGATGTGGGGGGTGTGTGCCTCTCTGTTGCCATAGCAACCAATCCAGTGGTGGCTGTTGTCTTCACTGGTCAACCACAGAATGTTGGGACGATCCTTCGCGGCGGTGACGGAGGCGACGGCGAGTGTTCCCACCAGAACGGCTCTGGCGATGAGGGATTTTAGGCTTGTCATATCTATTCCTCTGGTCGTTTCGCTCTGCAATTGATTCGGAACGCTGGTTTCCATGTCAGGGAGTGATTCTATCACCAAAGGGCAGGAGGTTACAAGCTGGAAATCAGCCGAGAACTTAGGGATCGGCAATAAATAAGTTGGACAATTTGGGGTCCAAGTGTGCTCCATATTTGTTCGCGCCCGATTGAGCGAAACCACAGGCGTAGCAGTTCTACGTCGCGGATTTCGCGATTGAGAAGTGATCAAAGATGGGGTGCAATTGGGCATTCAAAAGGCCAAGTTATTTCTTGCCGGTCCCTTAGCCTGGTTCAATCGCGGGTTACACGACTCGGCATAGGAATCGTATTCATACTCGTGCTCGTAATCGGCTTCTCAGCGTTCTCGACTACGAATACCGCTTCGTTGAGAACAAAAACGGGTCGCAAGTGTTCACAGGAAAACACGATTACCTTTATTTGAGCTTCGCTCAAAGGGTTATTTACACGGGAAGAAAAGAAGACAGGGAAGGGCTGACGCCGAAACCTAGGGCTCTTTTTTGGCAGACGACGGTTGCGCATGGGCGGCAGCCCTTCGCGCCTTTCAGACCTTCCTGTGGAATACACAATTCGAGCGCAGCTCACACCAGGGAAGACACGCAGTTTTCCTGAAATCGGTTACGCGTGAACCGCCCACTTTTTCCGGAAAAGTGCCTGTGCCCTGTCGAGGCCTGTGTTACAATCGGCGACCCGTGAAACCCACTGTCCTTAGTCTCTGGCTGGAGAATGCAATGAAGACCCTTATTGTCGGTTGCACATGGATAACCCTGGTTTCGTCGTTGGGTCTAGCGCAGGAGGGTTACAGGCTTCCCCCGCAGGTTGTCGTAGACCTTATTGACGCTGCACCTGAACCTGCGGTAAGAATCAGTCCGGACGGCGACTGGATGTTGCTGATCGAGCGCGATGCCATGCCAGGCATCGATGATGTGTCGCGCCGTATGCTGCGGCTGGCCGGCATGCGAATCGACCCTGTCGGAAATAGCCGGTTTCGTACCAGCTTTGATCGAGGCCTGTCGTTGCGAAAGACGGCCGGTGGTGAGCCCATCGAGATCCCCTTGGCGGATAACGCGAAACTGGCAGCGACGTCCTGGTGCCACGACTCCAAGTCGGTCGCCTATGTGGTTGTGACGAAGAATGGATCGGAGTTGTGGATCACAACCGTCGGGGCACCCGAATCGCCCCAGCGCTTGACCGATCGACTCTCTACCGTCATGGGCGGATTTCAATGGCTGCCCGATGGCAACGCAATCCTCTGCCAACTCGTGCCGGAAAGCCGTGGCGATGAACCGACTCAACCGAACTTCCCCGCGGGCCCAAACATCCAGCAGTCCTCCGGCAACACCTCTCCCACCCGCACCTACCAAGACCTGCTGTCCAACCCGCACGATGAATCACTTTTCGAGTATTACGGCGTAAATCAGTTAGCGGTAATTGACCTCGACGCCAACGTCCATCTGATTGCCACACCCGCTTTATTCGCCGGAGCGTCGGCATCGCCCGATGGGAAACACCTTCTGGTGACGACGGTTACAAAGCCATTCTCCTACTTGATGACATATCGCTCCTTCCCGCGGAACATCCAAGTCTGGGACATGAATGGCACGCTAGAATATGAAGTGGCCCAAGTCCCCTTGGCCGAGAATATCCCCATCGAAGGCGTTCGTACGGGACCTCGAAACGTCGATTGGCACGCGTCGGAGGATGCGACCTTGCTATGGGCCGAGGCCCTCGATGGGGGCGACCCACGAGTCGAGGTGGATCATCGCGATAGATTTCTGGCCATCGCCGCGCCTTTCGAGGGAGACCCCGGTGAGCTTCTGAGAATTGAACATCGATCATACGGCGTGACTCACTTTGCCGACCCGGCGCTGCTGATCACGACCGAATACGACCGGGATCGCCGCTGGGTGCGATCCCTCTTGCACAATCTCCAGGGTCCAGGCACGCCCCCCCGCATCCTGATGGACCGCAGCATACGCGATCGCTACGGCAATCCAGGATCGATCAGACTGGAGGCCCAGGAGAACGGTCACCGTGTCGTCCGACAGGACGGAGACTGGATCTATCGATTCGGCACTGGCGCCTCCCCCAAAGGGGATCTGCCCTTTGTGGACCGGCAGAATCTCAAGACGCTAGAATCCGAGCGCCTGTGGCGCTGTGTGGAGGGGACCTATGAAAGGGCCGTCATGATTCGGAGAAAGAAGAATGGGGAAGAAACACCTCAGCTCATCACAGTGAGAGAGGACCCTGTCACTCCGCCAAACTACATGGCGAGAGATTTGGCCGCCGACACGAGCAAGGCACTCACCCATTTTGCCGATCCAACGCCGCAAATCCGTGGTATCAAGAAGCAACTTGTGACCTACGAACGCAAAGATGGCGTGCCGCTTTCCGCCACACTCTATTTGCCTGCCGATTACGATCCTGGCACGCGGCTTCCGCTCATCGTTTGGGCCTATCCGCGCGAGTTCAGCGACGCGCGCACCGCGGGCCAGGTGTCGGGCAGCACGTCAAGATTCACACGCATCCGCGGGATCAGCCACCTCAGTCTGGTAACTCAAGGCTATGCGATCATGGACAACGCGACCATGCCCGTCATCGGCGACCCTGAAACGATGAATGATACCTTCATCGAGCAGATTGTGGCGGCGGCCCAGGCGGCGATCGATAAGGCTGTTGAGTTGGGTGTGGCGGACCGCCATCGAGTCGGGGTGGCCGGTCACAGCTATGGCGCCTTCATGACCGCGAATCTCTTGGCACACTGCGATCTGTTCAAGGCAGGAGTGGCCCGCAGCGGCGCCTACAATCGAACCCTTACGCCCTTCGGGTTCCAAAGCGAACGGCGAACATTGTGGGACGCGAAGAGTGTTTACTTCGGGATCTCACCCTTCTTGCACGCGAACAAGATCAATGAGCCGATCCTGTTGATACACGGCGAAGCGGATAATAATTCGGGAACGTTTCCCATGCAGTCCAGGCGCATGTACCAAGCCATCAAGGGCAACGGTGGCACGGTGCGACTCGTCATGTTACCCAAGGAGAGTCATGGGTATCGGGCGCGAGAATCCGTGTTGCATACCCAAGCTGAAATGATCGACTGGTTTGATGAGCACGTAAAAAACGCGAATTCGACCGCACCCTGAAGGACCAGATGAGGCAATAAGGGGCTGGTCACAGTCTAGCTTTGGGCGTGCAGCCGCCGTTTTCGCTCCGAATACGCCTGATTTTCGACGCTTGCCAATCTACGTCGATTCCCATATCATGATTGCAACTTGGAAAGTTTGGGCAGTGAATGAGGTCGACCCCATCCCAAGGTCTCTGCTGGTTCATCGTTTCTCCTGGCGGCGAATCGTGCGCCCCACGGGGACGGCGTCCAATTGAGCCACGAGAAAGCTCGTACTCTCCTTAACGCTACTGCATTCGAGAACCTAGGCACGCTTTGGCAACTAGAGGTGTGCTGGTAAACAAGTCGTCGTAATTGAGGACGACTCCTAATAGACTGGGAACACCCTTGTTAAGTAAGGATGTCCTTTTCGGAGTTATCGAGATCCATATGATCATGTGTTGGACGCCTTCGGCGATCCGCTGCAAACTCTTATTCGTTAGGTCGATAGGGATCTCATAAACCCAATGGGAATACTCAAGGATGAACCATATAGCGGACAGAGTCAGGAGAGACAATTCTTGATCGTGCATAAGGAATCGCCAGCCGAACTTCACGGAGAGCACCTCTCAACGGCATTCCTCTAGGAGGTATTTGATGGCTGAAAGTCCAAAGAGCCAACAAAAGCCAACCGCCGGCGTGGTCGGGCCTATTGAGGACCGGCATTTCCCCAGTCTATTCCAAAGTGCCGACCAGACATCTCTCTCGGCGCAGCGGCTATACCTTCGACTGCAGAAATCCCATCTCGGCTTCTTGATCGTGGGGAGCCTGGTCGCTGCTTTTGCGGCAATTGTCCCAACCGTGGCCGTCACCTGGTTTTACACCTCCTTGGCAATCACCCTGGTGATAGGAGTCATTTTGACTTGGGTGACTCACTCGCGCAGGGACGACAAGGTGTGGTTTGACTGCCGCGCTATTGCCGAATCAACAAAGACGGCCACATGGCGCTACATGATGAAGGCAGCACCATTAGAGGGTGACGACAGCGCCAAGAATCAATTCGTAGCTGAACTCCGGGAAATCCGAGAAGCGAGACCATCCAGCCCAAGAGACTTGGCGAAGAGCCTGGATGGCACCGCTCAGTCCATTAGCGACTTCATGAATGACGTGAGGACAAAACCCTTCGAAGAGCGTAAAGCCTTTTACCTTGAGTCGCGGCTTCGTGATCAGAAAGGCTGGTACGCAAAGAAGGCAAATCTCAATTCATGCGGTGAGTCACACTGGTTTTGGATTACTACGGGGCTCCAGTGTTTTGCTGCCGTTCTGGCGATTGTCGAAGCCGCGTCGGGTGGTTTCCAGATAGCCGTGGTTCCTATTCTGATGACCTGCGCCGCTGCTGCTGTCGCATGGAACCAGATGAAACGCCACAGCGAACTGGCGCAGACCTATTCCCTTGCCGCCCAGGAATTGGGGGAGCAAGAAGCGATTGCCTTGGATATCACAGACGAATCCCAGTTCTTTGCGATTGTGGAGCAGGTTGAAGAGACCATTTCACGCGAACACACCATGTGGTGCGCTCGACGAGATACGGTAATCAGGACGAGTAAAAAGGGGAAATAGCACGGCAAAGAAGAAAATATTCATCAGTTACGACTACGACTACGACAACGACAAACGGCACAAGAACATGCTTTTGGCATGGGACAAGAACAGCGAATTCGATTTCGGGTTCAATGATCAGTCCGCCGATGTATCCATCCAAAGCACCGACGCGGCTGCGATCAAACGTGCAATATCAGCGAAGATCAATGCCGCCACCAATTTCCTGTGTCTCGTTGGCGAAAAAACGAGCAAAAGGACCTGGGTCTCCTGGGAGATCGACAACGCGTGTGAGCTGAAGAAGAGATTAGCGGCAGTAAAGATTTCCTCCGGAAATACCACGCCAAGCGGGCTCTTGGGTGCCGGGGCGTCGTGGGCCATGTCATTCACTTTCGACTCCATAGAGAAGGCTCTTGAAGGCGCATAAGGAGCAGGGAAGCGAGATTCATGAACACGGAAATCACCATGGCAACAGATCGAAACACGGAGCTATGCATCGCGCAGACAGCCCTCCCGCTGCCATGCTTCTTCCCGTCGGTTTCGAGCGTTAAGACCAACCTAATGCCGGTCGATTACGTTGAGGTGCTTGACGCAGCAGCGCACCCGCTCTTCTTGGCCTCCGCCTATGACATGGCTCAGTGCACCGACCACCAGCGTCCACGTATGGACGCCGCACTGACACGAAGCAAAGAACGCGGCTGCGTGATTCTGATGGACAGCGGAAACTACGAGGGTTTCTGGAAGGACGATCCTGGCTGGCTGCCGGACAAGTTTCATGAGATTGCCAGTGCCAGCGAGCACCATCTCTGCTTCTGCTACGACAACCAGGAGCCGCCCGGCAATCCTGAATCCGTCGCCAAGGACGTAGTTGCCAGTGTTCTTCGAGACCAGAAACACGCCCTCGGAACCGTGGCTCCAATCGTCCATGGGGATGCCGCATTGCTGCCCGAGACGGCCCGCCTGACGGCAGAGCAACTCTACCCTGTGCTAATAGCCGTTCCCAACGAGCGCTAGGCGAAGGCATAGTCGAGCGAACGCGAACCGTCAGAAGAATCCGGGATGCCCTCAATACGCTGGAGATGTATTGTCCCCTACATTTGCTTGGAACGGGGAACCCGCTTTCCATTATTGCCTACGCAATGGCCGGGGCCGATAGCTTCGACGGCCTGGAGTGGTGCCAGACCGTTGTTGATCACGAAACCGGCAAGTTATTCCATTTCCAGCAGTGGGACTTGTTCTGCCATCAAACGGAGTGGGGACAGAACAATGCACTGCCCTACATCCAATCCGTCTTGATGCACAATTTGGATTTCTACGCGCGGTTCATGGCAGACCTGCACGACGCGGTAAGAGACGATGGCGCAATCGAGTTTCTGCGGCAATTTGCGACAGAAGATCAAGTGGCACTTCTTCTTCATGCTATTAGCGATTGCCTTAAGAGCGTCGGTGGGACGAATCTAAAGCGATCGATGGTGGAACGGAGTTACACGATCCAGCAGATTGACCACGTTTTGACTGGGTAGGAGGACGCGGTAGGGGTTAGACCAGGATGTCATGGACGACGTGTGCAGGTTCGACGCCCGTGAGCCGCTGGTTCAGGCCGCGATGTTTGAATGTGAATCGTTCGTGATCAATCCCCAGCGTATGCAGGATCGTAGCGTTTAGATCCCGTATATGCACACCGTTCTCTGCAATATTATAACCCCAATCATCGGTACGGCCATACTCATACCCAGGTTTTATGCCGCCGCCGGCCATCCAGATCGAAAAGCAGCGGCCATGATGATCCCGCCCTGCACCCGGCGTCCCTATTTTTCCCTGACTGTAAGCCGTGCGGCCAAACTCTCCGCCCCAGATCACCAGGGTTTCATCCAGCATCCCCCGCCGCTTGAGATCCGTGACCAGTGCCGCCGATGCCTGATCTACATCTTTGCACTGCAGCGGGAGCTGCTTGGTCAGATTGAGATGTTGATCCCATCCCCGATGAAACAGCTGAACAAAACGAACGCCTCTCTCAGCCATGCGGCGGGCAAGGAGGCAATTGGCGGAAAAACTTCCGGGACGTTTAGATTCTTCGCCATAGAGGGTGAACATGCTTTGGGGTTCATCGCTAAGATCGGTCAGTGCCGGGATAGAGGTCTGCATGCGATAGGCCATTTCGTAACTTTCGATGCGTGCCTGAATTTCAGGATCCCCGACCTCTGTAGCCCGCAGTCGGTTCAGGCCGGCCAGATGATCCAGCAGTTTACGTCGTTGCAGGCGATCGATACCCGGTGGGTTGTTTAGATAGAGGACAGGGTCCGCAGCACTGCGTAAGTTTACGCCCTGGTGATTTGAGGGTAAGTAGCCAGACCCCCAGAGACGAGAAAAGAGCGGCTGCCCAGGATTCTTACCTGTTCCCTGCGAGAGCAATACCATAAAAGCCGGGAGGTTCTGGTTTGCGGAGCCGAGACCATAACTGAGCCAACTGCCCATCGAGGCATGCCCCATTTGCTGAGAACCCGTATTGATAAAGGTCACCGCGGGATCATGATTGATCGCTTCGGTATGCATCGATCGAATCAGTGTGATATCATCGGCGACACGCTGCGTATAAGGCAAAAGATCAGAGATCCAGGTCCCCAACTTTCCGCATCGTTTGAACCCCCGTAGTCCCGAAGTAAAGGGATAGGTACTTTGGCCACTGGTCATA
>JADFHU010000767.1 GCA_022567055.1 Planctomycetota bacterium | reverse complement strand
AAAGTAATCAGTTTTTGGCACAGATACTCTTCTGATTACTGATTACTGATTACTTCAACTGTGGGAACCCTAGATCAGTGGCGTTCATGCCGAAAAGTACGTGAATCCGGTATCTACATGCGATAGCCCTGGGGTCGTCCGGAGCCCGATCGGGTGATTCTGTAGTTCCTAAAGTATTTCCACACAACGGTTTAACAAACATATCGTCACGCCTTACCCCGGCACGACGTAGGTCGCGACAGAGGGTAGGCTGCGGATGTCCCTTCCAGCCTGACTCTAGCCTATGCGTGTTATCCCTTAAGGGTATGCCATGGGGAATGTCTCTCCGATTCGATGGCCGGCTACGAAAACGAATTGGAATGATGCTTGTGCACACAAGACAGCCCGTCGACTGAGCATCTGAATCCTTCTGGTTTTGGCCCTACTGTTGAGACTTAGGAAGTCAAAGGTTCTCCATCATTTATTCTGGTTGCGTAGGCGAAGGGAGCGTGGTAGGCTGTTGCACGTTGTGGGTCGAAGCACCTGTTCTGGACCTTGTTTGGCTCATTGTCATCTGATTCCAGGAGAAAACAATGTCAGCGAAGGAAAACGATCAATCCCCATTGGACATGTCGCGCAGGGGCTTCCTGAAGGGAGTGGGAACCGGCGCCGTCGCGACGGGCCTGCTGCGGGAGGCGACCGAAGCGAACGCGGCGTCGGCACTTGCGTCCGGCGAGCCTGTGGGTCCCGGCGGCATTCCCATCACCTTGAATGTCAACGGCACCCATCGAAAACTCAGCGTCGAGCCCCGCGTGACACTGCTCGATGCCCTGCGAAACCGCTTGGACACCACCGGCTGCAAGAAGGTCTGTGACCGTGGGACCTGCGGCGCCTGTACGGTGATGCTGGATGGCGACGTGGTGTATTCCTGCTCGGTGCTGGCCATCGAGGCGCAAGGTCACGAGATAGTGACGGCCGAGGGACTTGGTACACCGGATGCCATGAGCGAGGTTCAGGCCTCCTTCGTGGAGAACGATGCCTTGCAGTGCGGCTTCTGTACGCCGGGGTTTGTGGTCGCGACGACGGCTTTTGTGCGTGACCACCCCAATGCGACGCTGGAAGAAGTACGAGAGGGCATGGGTGGCAACCTCTGCCGCTGCGGCACCTACGTGGGCATTACCAAAGTCGCATACGACTTGGCGAAGAAAGGAGGCGCGTAATGGCTAAGAATGCATGGCCAAGTGCCGACCGAAGAAAAAATATCGGCGCCCGCATTAGCCGGCTGGATGGCCCGGTCAAGGCGACTGGCGTGGCAAAATACGCCTACGATGTGAATCGCGAAAACATGCTATACGCCAAGATCCTGCAGTCATCCGTGGCCGTGGGCACAGTGACGGAGGTAGACACCTCGGCCGCGGAGAAGATGTCCGGCGTCGTCGCCGTCATCGTCAACGTGAAAAAAGATCGCCAGGGCAATCCGCCCAAGATCAGCTATGCCGGGGACATGATCGCGACCGTGGCGGCGGAGACCGAGGAAATCGCCACAGACGCCTTGAAGAAGATCAAGGTGACCTATGCGGCCGGCGTGCCTCAGATGGATGACAAAGACCCCAGCAAGGCATCCGGTCGTGACATGAAGAAGGATGAGGGGTTGGATGACGACAATTTGAGTGCGGATGAAAAACTCAAACAGGTCTTCGCTGCCGCCGACACGGTCAGCGAGGGGTACTATGGACTGCCCATCATCACGCACTGTTCATTGGAACCCCATGGACAGGTGACCGAATTCAGAGGGGGTGAATTGTACGTCTGGCCCTCTACGCAGAACGTTTCCGGGTATGCCAACGGGCTCACCGGCGCCAGCGGATTGTCGGCTGACCAAATTCACGTCGACTGCCAATACATGGGCGGCGGATTCGGTTCGAAGTTCTCGGCAGACAAGTGGGGCGAAGTCGGCGTCCAATTGTCGAAACAGACGGGACGTCCGGTCAAACTGATGCTGGAGCGTGATCAGGAACTCACGACGGCGGGTCACCGTCCTTCCGCCTTTGCCAATGTCAAGGTCGGGGTCAAGGCTGACGGGGCGATCACCGCGATGGAAGTTCATGCCTGGGGGTCCGGCGGTCAACGGCGTTTCCGCATCCCGCCTACGCCTTATGTGTTCACCAAGATTCCCCATTACCGAACACTGGGCCAGAGCATTTTGACGAACCGCGGCCTGACCCGCGCCTGGCGCGGCCCGAACCATCCCCAGGCCGCCCTCATCACCATGAGTGCGCTGGCCGACGCCGCCGCGGCCATCGGCATGGACGAGTTGGCCTTTTTCAAGAAAAACGTGGGCCTGACTGACCGTGCAGAGGTCTATGCGGAAGAAATGGATGTCGCCGCCAGAATGATTGGCTATCGCGAGAAGGCCCATCTGCGCGGCGACAAGACACAGGGCCCCATCAAACGCGGCTTGGGCATGTCCATCCACACCTGGGGCGGCAAGGGACATAATTCCACTTGTGCCGTGACGATTAACCCTGACGGATCCGCCGTGGGCCGCATGGGGACCCAGGACCTGGGTACGGGTACCCGGACGGTCATCGCCATCGTGCTCGCCGATACACTCGGGCTGGATGTGCACGACGTACGGGTAGAAATGGGCACCAACGCCCTGCCGACCTCCCGCGCTTCGGGCGGCAGCACCACGGTAGGTGGTGTATCGGCCTCGATGCGGGACGCCGCTACCAGTGCCCTGAACGCACTGC
>JADFHU010000126.1 GCA_022567055.1 Planctomycetota bacterium | reverse complement strand
TGGTCTCCGGTGTCACCCTGGCCCAAGACAGCCGGCTCCATTTGATCTGCACCAGCGTGAGTAGCCAAGGGAAACTGCGGTGGCAGCTGACGGCACGGCAGGACCCGACCCCCTGCGACGGCACCTACGTTTTTGTCCTGCCCGATGAGCGCATCCTGGTCACAGGCAACCGCATGACCACGGGACGGTCTCTGCCTGGCTTTGCAGGCCTGGGCAGCTTGCTGCTCGACCCTGAGGGTCACCCCTTGCGCGCCGACTGGCGGGCCACGGCCAACCCGGCCCACCACGCCTTCGGGAGCACTCAAGTCGGTCGCAATGGAGAGATCTTCCTATGCCTCAACCACCGAGGAGACCCAGCGAACGGCCTGCTCACCCTCAAGTATGAGGATGTCGACGCGTTCATTGGCCATTTGGAAGCCGCAGGCAAGAGTCAATCACTCGACAGGATTGTGGTGACTTACCCCCCTCCTCGCTATGTCCGCGATGTGGCAACAGAGCCCGCCGCGGTCTTGCCGCAGGAGGAAGAGGTGCCCCTCATATCGCGTCGCGAATACCTGCAAGAACGCCGCGACCAACTGCGGAAAAAGCTGAGGCGTCTGCGCTCCGGCGACAAGTAACCGACAGTGCCTTTAGTCATGCCCCTTTTCTCCCGATAGATCTAGAGTGCCTTGAAGCCAGAACACCAATGTGACTTGATGATCAATGTGAGATGAATCTGTCTAGAACACACAGGTCTACTTAAATATCTTGAGTTACTCATATTACTGGACCATACCATTTCCAGAGTCGGGAGGCCGTTGATGGCGACAAAAAAACACGGTTTGCAGAAAGATGTCTTTGCAATATTCGGTGATGGATCACTGCCCCAAGACTTCGCTCAAAGACGGCCCGAGGTCGGCGAAGCGACACAGGAAAAAGGAGCGAAGGCTGCCCCGACGAAGCGTGGTCGAAAAACAGCCGCCGGCAGGGCGTCCGCCACAACCGGCGTCGTCGAGCCGCCAAAGGAGAAAAAACCGTCGTCTCGCCGGGCCGCCGCCCCGAAGAAAAAACGGCGTGAAGCGCGAAATGCGGCCGCTGACGCGACAGAGAAGATTTCCCTTGACTCCGCAGAGACGGGGATTCTGGATCCCCCCCCCCGGATAGCCGACGAGACGCCGGAGAAGGAGCCAACATCCGTGGAATCTCGAAGGGTAGAAGCGCCGGTTGAGGCAGTCGACACCTCCCAGGCCGTCGATGAAAGCAGCATCGACGTTGAACTTCCTGCCGATGCCACCGTGGAGACAGTTGACAGGTCCCCGGCCCCAACCAAAGAGGCGGAGGCTGAAGAAACCGGGACCTGCGATCAAGATGAGAACTCTCCCCAGGTCACGACGAAGCCACCGCGTAGCAACCCCAAGGAATCACCCCCACTGGGCTCCATCGCCTTCCTGGAACGCGTCAAGAAGGCCCGGCACTGGTGTGCGAGAATTTTTACTGGCGCGCCTTAATCTCATGCTTTGCAACGGCTTACGATGAAAACAGTTGACAGATCACAGATCGCAGTTGTCAGATCGCAGTCAATTCCACAGGACCTTGTCCCATGCAGATCACAGCCAATTGCACAGGCCCCTGTCCCAAGTCGGTCCGAACTGTGATCCGCGATCTGTGATCTGCGATCTTTTACAGCCTCGGTACTGTTAAGCCGCCGTCTACGTGGAACACCTGGCCGGATGAGTAGGCGAAATCTCCACGGACGAGTGCGGCGACGGCCTTGCCGACGTCCTCCGGATACCCCCAGCGGGGCTGGACGCAGAGTCCTTCGGCGATCAACCGATCATACTTCTCCTTGACCTGCTCGGTCATGTCCGTCGCGGTAATGCCCGGCCGCACCTCGTAGACGGGGATGTGATGGGGACCCAGCCGGGCGGCAAAGAGTTTGGTGGCCATGTGTAGACCCGCCTTGGAGAGGCAGTACTCCCCCCGATTGATCGAAGCCACGTCCGCCGAGATAGACGAGACATTTACGATACAGCCCTCAAACGCGGAATCGGCCTGCTTCTGTGCTATGAGCCAGTTGGCCATGGCCTGGGTCAAGAAATAAGGCCCCCTGAGATTGATGCCCATGACCCAGTCATAACTCTCCTCTGTGGCGTCCAGCACATCCTTGCGCTCCTTCGGCGCCACGCCGGCGTTGTTGACCAAGACGTTGCAGCGTCCGAATTCGCGTTTTGCGCAGTGCAGGAGGGCCTGTCGATCCTCCGAGTCGCCGATGTTGGCCTGCGAATAAACACAGGAGGACCCTAGGGCGCGGAGTTCCTCCAGAACGGCCGAAATCGCCCTCTCGGGACGCACGCCGTTTATGACCAGTTGATAGCCTTCCCGGGCCAATTCTCTGGCGATGCCCAGGCCTATCCCCCGGGTGCCCCCGGTTATCATTACGACCTTTTCCATAGATCTCAGGCTTCTATCAGAGGGCCGGAACGTCGACCCAGCGCCGCTTCTCCCAACTCTCCAACCCCTTCTCGGCCAACTGGACCCCCTTGGCCCCCTCGAAAAGCGTCCAGGGGAAGGGCTCGTCCGCCACCACGTGACGCAAGAATAGCTCCCATTGGGCCCGGAAGGCATTGGCATAGGTCTCTTGTTCCGGCACCTTAGCCCACCCCTCGGAGAAGGTGATCGGCTGCTCCACGTCGGGATTCCACACCGGCCTGGGCGTGTTGCCGTAGTGTTGGGTGTAACAGTCGCGCAAGCCGGCCACCACGGACCCCTTGGTGCCGTCGACCTGTAGTGTCAAGAGGTCGTCCCGGCGTACGCGAACGGTCCAGGAAGAGTTAAAGTGGGCCACTATGCCGCCTTCCAGGTCAAAGGTCGTGTAGGCCGAATCCTCGGCTGTGCACGGATAGGCATTGCCCTCCTCATCGACCCGTTCCGGGATGTGGGTAGCGCCCAGGCAGGACACCGCCTTCACCGCGCCAAAGAGGTTGTCCAGCACATAGCGCCAGTGGCAGAGCATGTCGCAAATGATGCCCCCATCATCCTCCTTGCGATAGTTCCAGGAGGGACGCTGAGCCTCGATGCTGTGACCTTCAAACACCCAATACCCGAACTCCCCGCGTACCGAAAGAATCCTTCCAAAGAAACCGTTCTCGATCAGGCGCTTCAGCTTGATCAGGCCGGGCAGCCACAGCTTGTCTTGCACCACCCCGCTCTTGACCCCGGCTTTCTGGCAGAGTGCGTGTAGATCTAGCGCTGTCTTCACGTCCACCGCGACGGGCTTCTCGCAGTAGACATGCTTGCCCGCCTGCACGGCCTGACGCACCCCTTCGGCCCGACGACCCGTGGTTTGGGCATCGAAATAGATGAGATTGTCGGGATCTGCCAGGGCCTCCTCCAGCTCGGTCGTCATCTTGTTGATGCCCGACAGCTCGCATAGTTTTTCCAGCTTGCCGGCATTGCGTCCCACCAAAATAGGGTCGGGGATGATGGTCTCGTCGGCGCCGAGGGCAACCCCCCCTTCCTGTATGATGGGAACGATCGAACGCATCAGGTGTTGATGGGTCCCCATGCGACCCGTCACCCCGTTGAGAATCACGCCAACTCGGTGTGCCTTCATTTCATTGATCCTTCTTGCCAGTTACGCATGCTCGAGATAGGCCTGCTTGATCTTTCCCAGAAACTCATTTTGATCGCTCTGCCAATAGGTGGTGGAGAAGATTTCCACTTCATGAAAACCCTGAAATCCGGCCGCTTCCACCCACCCGCGAATGAGGGGGATATCGATACACCCCTCTCCCATCAGCCCGCGATCGAGGAGCAAGTCGGTGGTCGGTGTCTTCCAGTCACAGACATGAAAGGCCAGTATGTTGCCGGCGGCCCCGCAGCGCTTGATCTGAGCCTCCAGGTCGGAGTCCCACCAGAGGTGATAGACGTCGAGGGCCACACCCAGATGGGCCGAGTCGATCGCCTCGGCCATGACGTTCGCCTGCCCCAGGGTGGTAATCGCGGAGCGATCGTCCGCGTACATGGGATGGAGGGGCTCAATCGCCAACTGAACGTCATGCCGTTCGGCGTGGGGCAGGACCGCCTCTATTCCGTCCCGAATCTGCCGGCGCGACAGCTCCAGGGGTTGACCGGGCACGGCACCGCAGACGAGGACCACCTGCGGCGCTCCCAGCCGCGCCGCTTCTTCGATGGCTCTCTTGTTTGCTTCGATCGCCTCTTGCCGTCCCTCTGCCGTGGCATGGGGAAAAAACCCGCCTCGACACAGAGCGACGATCTGTAAGCCGTAGCCCCGGACCATGGCCCCGACGCCCTCGGGATCGCGATCGGCATACACATCACGCCACAGGGTCATTCCCGAAATGCCCGCTGCGCCGTAGGCCTCGGCCGCCTCATCCACCGACCAGGGCTGGGTCGTCCTGGTGTGGACACAGAGTCTGGAGAGATCCCGAATGGCCGTCATGCCCGGTTCTCCCCGTTCTCCCGGTACTCCCGATCGAGACATCCAAAGAAGGTGTAGTAGGGTTGCGCCCGACAGATCCGTTGCAGATAAAGGGCGACCTCACGGGCGTGATAGTCCCCCCACATGCTGGACTCACCGCAGGGGATCTTACTTCCGGCGGGCACATGGTCCCAGGCGTTGGGATGATGATAGATCGAATGGAGAATGAGCCCCTGATGATCCGGCTGCCGGCTGAGATAGGGCTCTTCCAGCAACGCCTCCAAGACCGTCAGTCCCGCCTGCCAATAGCGCTGTCCCTCGGCCCGATCCTGGCCCTTTAGATAGTGCCCCAGACGCAGCAGCCCCTGGGCCCCTATGGCGGCCGCGGAACTGTCCACGGGTTCGAACTCGTTGTAGGGGTCTGCGGGGCGATCCCGATAGTCCCCGAGATGGGGAAGACCGGGCGCCCCCGTGTCCCAATACGGGATGCCGTCCGACGGCGTGTTGTCTATGTAGAAATCGCAGGTGGCCTGGGCCGCCGCGAAAAAGGCGGCCTCGATCGAATCCCGTCCACCCAGCGGTTGCAATGCGTCGTCGCTCAGCGTGTCCAAACACTCGAGTTCTTCCGCGAAGCCCAGCATGGCCCAGCTAAGCCCGCGTGTCCAGGTGGTGAAAGCGCTATAGCCCTGCTGGGTGTTAGGGCAACGATAGCGCCCGTCGTTGGTGTTGAAGACGCTCTCATGGGCCGTTCGTCCCGGGACATCCAGGCCATCGCGGCCGCTGCCATAGTAGACCGAGTACGCGCTCGTCGCCAGGCAGTGCTGCACGGCCCGTTCGAGCAGGCTAATCTTTTGATCGTTTTCACCCCACAGGGCATGGCCCAGACAGTGACTCAGCATCAGGGCCCGGCAAGATCGGATGGTATCCACGAAGAGCGAGTGCGGTCCATTGAAAGAATAGATGAAGCCCCCCTCGGGGATTGTCGTCCAACGGTGGGCTTGCACGGCGCCCGAGAGTTTGAGCGCCAATTCATAAAACGCCTTCTCCCACTCATCGAGAGGGATTCTTCCCTCCTGCATCAGGCGTAGCAGATTGCCATAGGTGCTGACATTGTTGAATCCGTGGTCGTGCACCCCAAAGTGGCCCACATGAGACGCCATCCGCGCGCGGGTCGCGCGCCGACCCATTTCGAGAAAGGCCGTGTCGCCCGTTGCATCGAACTGTAGTAGAGCAGAACCCACCTGGAATCCCTGCGTCCACTCCGTCCAGCCGCGGGTGGTGTACTTGCCCTCTACCGTGCAGACAGGCGTCCCCTGGCTCGTGTCGTACTCTCGCTCGATGGTGCGAATCTTCTCTCCGGAGAGCCCCCAAAACGCATCCAAGCGACTCTGCAGATCCTCGGGCTTTAGTCTGTCGTTGATCTTCATGGGGCTTGCCCTAGGCCTCCTGTGCAGTCAAGCTTCGGATCCGGACGGACAGGAGGGTGACAATCGCCAGGGACATCAACAGGAACAGGTCAAACTTGATGCCCGCGATCGCGCCGGGTAAGCGCCCGAGGCCCTCGGGCAGGCCGACGCTGCTCTGGACCAAGGAGTAGAGGAAAAGGGCCACGCCACAGCCGGTGGCCATGATGATCTCCGGACCCAGTTTTCGTCGGCAGAAGACCGCGCCAAACACCATGGGCGCCAGCAACGCCGTCCCCTTGAAGCTGTTCAAGGCCAGGGAGACCAGTTGATCGGTGCTCTTGATGGCGAACGCCCAGGCGGCCGCTCCGAAACAGAAGATGGCAATTCGTGTAAAGATGAGGGGCGATCTCCCCTTGACGAGACACAGCGATCTCAACTCAGAACCCAATGCAAACAACTGTGAATCGGCCGTGGAGGTGGCCGCCGCCAGGAGGCCTACCAGCACGATGGCCGCGATGTAGGGCGGCGGATCATGGAGCAACACATTGGCGCGAAATTCCGCGGCCGGCAGAGCTCCATACTTCACCGCACCATAGAGGCCAATGGCGATGGTGGGGACTAAGATGAGCATGGTGAAGATTCCCATGCCCACGGCCATGTGACACATGGTTCGTTTGTTCTTGATGATCACCAGTCGGGTGGTCACCTGGGGCTGGGTGACGGGAATCAACACGATCGCGAAGAAGGAGGCAATCAAGAACTGAGGCGTGAGCAGACCCTTGGGGCCGGGGATCGACAGCAGCGCTTCGTTCACCTCCCGGACCTGTGCAAACATGGCCTCGACGCCCCCCAGCGAACGAACGCAGCCGATGGCAATGATCCAGATCACGATCAAGAGAATCGTGCCCTGAATGCAGTCGCAGTGAATGATCGCCCGCAACCCTCCAAATTCGCTATAGAGAAGCATGACGCCCACAAAATAAACGATGCCCGCAAACCTCGTGCGGTAACACTGACTCAGCATCCCGGCCATGCCCTGATAGCCATAGTGGTCGGCCGCCCGCCGCAGGTGGACCCCAAACCATAATATCAGGAAGAACATGGCGGCGTCGGCGATGGCCAGAAAAATCCAGGACCCGACCCCATGGGTGCGAAAAAAGTCCGGCATGCCCAAAAGGGTAAAGGTGCTGAACAGCGTCGCGGCGAAGGTGAGCATGCCCACCATCACCCCGAGTTTGGAGCCGGCCATGATGTAGTCCTCTGCACTCTTGGTCTTCTTCCAGGAGTTGCGGCCAACCAGCGCCAACATCCCCAGATAGACTACGATCATGACAATGAACCATATGTTCATCCACTGTCCCCCTCTTCGTCATCGATATCGGGATGAACGCGGGTGGCCACGAAGATCACTACTACGATCGCGACGTAGATCAGCAAGCCCAGCCACAGGGTCCGCGGTAGGCCCCACAGCGTGGGCGTCGACACACCCGAGGGGATGACCAACGGGGTATAGGAGAGGATACAGAGAACGATCGTCGCAACGACACAGAGCCTCCAGGCCAGGGGTTTTCGAGCCATAAATTGACACTCCGGCGATCTCGACGGCAGACACTTGGACATACACAAGCCAATAGCTAGCGCACAGAAAACACAAGAGCCGCGGATTATAAGCGTTCGCTCCGGGGAAGGCCATGCAAAATGTGCCGGCCCGCAGTCACTTCCCAGACCAAAATGTACTGTCATCACCTTAACGATTCGACTATGCTAACGGTCTAGCAACTGGCTAGTGCTTACACCACACTCACAGTTTTCGAAGGAGGATCATCATGTTGAAAAAAGTGAAACCCATCGGTTTTCTAGTCGTCCTGCTCGTCCTGAGTAGTGGGATGGCCCATGCAGACCTGGTAGCCTACTGGGGTCTCGATGATGGGGCGGGAAATATTGTCGCTGATTCCAGCGGGAATGGACACAACGGCACTATTGAAGGCAACTCTGAGTGGGTAGAAGGACTCTATGGAAAGTCCCTGAACTTTGCCGGCGCTCCCGACCGGGTTGTCGTCCCCTACAGCCCAGACCTGAACCCCGAAGCGGCCTTTACAGTGATCGCGTGGTCGAATGTCGAACTCGGCAGCAGTAGTTGGCGGTCACCGATAACCTCGCGAGATGATGGCCCGCAAAGAGGTTATATCCTCTACGCGGGTTCTAACGGCAATTGGCAGTTCTGGATCGGTACCGGCAGTGGCTGGAGCAATGCGGCAGGCCCGCCTGTGCAAATGGGCGAATGGACCCACGTAGCCGGCGTGTACGAAACCGGTCAACAGACCCTGTACATCAATGGCGTGCAGGAGGGTCAGGCTAACGGGACGATCAGCCTGAATACCCAACGGGTATTGACGATTGGAGCTGGGCGCACAGATAGACCGGCTGGCGATTACTTCTTTGTCGGCATGGTCGATGATGTCGCCCTCTTTGATAACGCGCTGACAGAGCAAGAGATTCAAAAGGCTATGCAAGGTCTTGGATCAGCCGAACTGGCTTCGAGTCCCGTACCTGAGGACGGATTGCAGGACACACCCCGTGACACGAGCCTGAACTGGACGCCGGGCAAATACGCTGCCAAACATAATGTCTATCTGGGAACGGTTTGGGAGGATGTCAATAACGCCAGCGTTGACAACCCATTAGCTGCGCTGATCAGCCAGGACCAAAACGCGACGACCTTGGACCCCGGGCGACTCGATTTCAGTCAAACCTACTTTTGGCGGGTCGACGAGGTCAACGGTGCACCGGACTTCACCGTGTTTGGGGGCGATGTTTGGAGTTTTTCCGTCGAACCGATTGCCTATCCAATCCCCACGATCACGGCCACGGCCTCCAGCTCGTTCGGCGTTTCCGGCCCTGAGAAGACCATCGACGGCTCTGGTTTGGTGGACGGTCTTCATGGGGTTTCCGCCGCCGACATGTGGATCAGCGGGGGAATTCCGGCCACGATCGAGTACGCCTTTGACCGGGCCTACAAGCTGCATGAGCTTTGGATCTGGAACTCCAATCAGCTCATCGAGGCCTTCGTGGGATTCGGTGCCAAAGATGTGGTCATCGAACACTCTCTCGATGGCGAGAACTGGACCGTTCTCGACGGCGTCGGGCCCTTGGCCCAGGCTTCGGGTACCGAGGGTTATGCCCACAACAATACCATCAATTTCGGCGGTGTCACGGCCCAGCATGTCCGTGTGACCATCAACAGTGCACAGGGCATCGCCCCGCAAGCCAGTCTAAGCGAGGTGCGGTTCCTCTTCATACCCACGTTCGCCACCAGGCCAAATCCCGACTCAGGTGCAACGAACGTGGCACCTGATTCTTCTCTCTCTTGGGGTAGGAATGGCCGCGAGGCCGATCGCCACGAGGTCTACGTTGGGGCCGATCCCGACAACCTGGCGCTCGCAGGGGGTGTCATTGAAAGCAGCTTCGACACGCTGGACTTGGATCTGCAATTGGGCCAGAGCTATGCCTGGCGTGTCGATGAGGTCAATGAGGCCATGGACCCCAGCACATGGCAAGGCACTGTCTGGAGCTTTACGACGGCGGATACCATCCCGATCGACGACATGGAGAGCTATAAAGACGCGGAATTTCTCGAGATCTGGGCCACCTGGATCGATGGTTTTGACGATCCAGCCAATGGTTCCCTGGTGGGTGGCGCAGCAGGTATCCCGGAGACCGACATCGTCCATGGCGGCAGTCAATCCCTGCCCCTCGACTTCGACAACAGCGCCGCCGCAGTTTCAGAGGCGACGCGTACCTTCGATGCTCCGATGGATTGGACCAGGCATGGCGTTCAGGGCCTGGTGCTCTATTTCCAGGGCAGCCCATCGAACACAGGCGGACGGCTGTATGTCAAGATCAACGACAGCAAAGTCGCCTATGACGGGGGTCCCGGCGACCTGACGTTCTTGGGTTGGAGCAAGTGGTACATACCCCTGTCGGCGGTGACCGGCACGGATCTGAGTCGCGTCACCGCGTTGACCATTGGTGTCGACAGTGGCGGAACGGGCGTTGTTTACATTGATGACATCGTCCTGACAGCTGCGGCGCGTGACTTGGTCAATCCGGTCGATCCAGGGACCGCTGGTCTTCTGGCCCATTATCCACTTGATGGAGACTATCAGGATGCCTCCGGCAACGGCCTGGACGGCGCGGCCGTGGGAAATCCCGTCTTCGAGAATGATCCGGTCCGCGGTCAGGTCATGAGGCTGAATGGGACCGACGCCGCCGTGGATCTCGGTGCCAGCGACGTATTTAATTTCCCGGGCAGTTTCTCCCTTTCGGTTTGGGCCAACATCACCGGCTTCACCAACAACTGGGGCCACGCCATGCTGGGCAAGCGTGGCGAGAGCGGTGTGGGTTGGCAACTGCGTCGCCACGGGGGCAATCCGAACCTGACCTTCACTCTCCGCGGAACGGATGGCCCAGACGATCCCCGCGGCAACATCGATATCACGGCGGCTTTCAGCCAGTGGGTTCATGTGGCGGCCGTGTACGATGTAGAAGCCGGTCGGCGCACGGTCTATGTGAACGGTGTGGTGGATGTGTCGGTTGACGATGCCGGTAAGGTATCTACAGCGACCCACAATGTCTATATTGGGGCCCGCGCGAACGGCGGCAACACGGGGCCGGAGGCGTTCTTCGACGGTTTGCTCGACGAAGTCCGCGTCTACGGCCGAGCGTTGTCGCTCGAAGAAGTCGCCTCACTCGCCGG
>JADFHU010000766.1 GCA_022567055.1 Planctomycetota bacterium | reverse complement strand
ATGATCGATACAGGCTGTTGGGGTTGCCATGAGCCACTCCTTAATTGGAAACCAACATTTAGGAAGGGCTTGGGTTTGACGTGCCGGCAGAGGTCGGTTCCACCCAGGAACGATACACTGAAGGCTAGTCGATCGGGAGAAAGGCGTCAAGCACTTTATGGTCAAAAAACCATAAAAAAGTTGGCGGGGTCTGTGGGTCAGTAATCGGTCCCTGATCACCGGTCCCTCACTGCGTCGCCTCGAATACCACCTCGCGGGCGTCAAAAACGGGCCCGGCGAGGCAGCAGAGCTTGTAGGTCGTGTCGGTCTGCTGGGGGGTCCGGGTCTCCACCACACAACTCTGGCAGAGTTCCATGCCACAGCCCATGTACCGTTCGAGGCTCACCTGGCAGTCGATATTGTTCCGGCATGCGATCTCGGCCAGGACGCGGAGCATCGGCTCTGGCCCGCAGCCGTAGAGGATGAGATCTGCTGTGGGTCCTTCCCCGTGCTCCTGAAGCCATTGGACGAGGCAGTCGGTGACAAAACCGTGATGGCCGGCCGAGCCGTCGTCGGTGGCGATGTGAACGGCGATGTTGGGTGCCTCCAGGTCTGGCAGAGAGATGCCCTGGGCCGTGTCCTGGCGTTCGATGGCCAGGTCGTCGACGGTCTTGCTGCCGGCAAACAGAACGACCCGTGAAACGGCATCCCGGGCGGCCAGTTCGGTGGCGAGGTGTTGGATAGGCGGGGCACCGACGCCGCCGGCGACCAAGAGCGCCGTTTGCTTGTTCTCGGGCATCGCAAAGCTGTTGCCCAGGGGGCCGAGTACCCGGAGTCTGTGTCCGGGCTCCAGGGTGATCATGCGGAGCGTGGCCGGACCAAATAGGTAGTAGATGATGTCTATGGTCGTGGTTGTCGGCGTCGTTGAGACAGAGCAGAGACTGAAAGGCCTGCGCAGCATGACGTGACGCCACGCCTGGTCTTGCAGGTGGGCCGGAATCTTGTCCGCCGGTGGCAGCGCGAGGCTGGTGACTTCCAGTTGGACGAACTGCCCCGGTTGAAATGTCGCGAAGAGCCGAGCCGCGTCACCTGAAAACTCGAGACCCAGGCGATAGCAGTGCTTGCCCAGTTGTCGATTGTGTGTGACGCGGGCTTCGTAGTCGCCCCTGCGTTTGATGGCCGCTGGCATGAAGTGTGCGCCCTCTAGCTCGATCGTTGTTTCATGGCAGTTGGTTTTCAAAGAGGGTGACGCCATCCACCATCTTACAGACATGCGCGGCGTAACCCTTTGCATAGTCGGGCCGGGAGCGGGGATACCCACTCTCCACCGCGGCTCGCACGGCCTCCACTGCATCGGCCCGGACCAACGCGCCGGACGCGCCCTTGTCACCGCCCCCTAGCATGCGCTCCCCCAGGACGCCCTCGACCGTGCGGACCAGGTCGCACATCGTCTCCAGTTCGGGACCGGAGATCTGGTATTCATCCCGAAGCCCTATGCCGTCGGCGCGGAAGATGGCGCCGACGCGTTCGATGTCACCTGCCTTCCAGGCATCCAACATCTCGTAAAAACGGTTTTGCGCGTGATAGATGTAGGTCAGGCGACGGCAGAGTTGCGGATACTCGTCTGAGAACTCATCATGAATCTTTTGAAATAGCGTTTCTTCACGAATGTCCGCCAGGCAACCGATATCATACCCCCGAGCCTTCAATAGGCCCACCAGTTCTTCACACTGGCCTCGACGCAGCTTGTAGGTCGATTTCTCCAGACCGGGTCGCACGGTCCCCGTGTCCAGACTGACGATGCGAAAGTCGGTCGCCCCGGCTCCCAGGGAGACATACTTGATGGAGCGGTCCGCGGGGTTGTAGTGCGTCCCCATGCCTTCCTTGGCGAAGTAGATCATGATCTGGTCGAGCTGACCGCAAGGGGAACCGATATAGTCATTTTCCACCGCCTGAGCGAGATCTATGATGGTCATGTCCTCGTCCACGCTGATTTCATTCACGTCCAGGAGCGACAGGATCAGATTGAGGGTCAGGGAAGCGGAGCGGCTCATGCCGCCTCCGGGGATATTACCATAGAGGACGCCATCGAAGCCGCGGGCAATCTCATAGCCCGCGCGCCGCAGGACGAAATTGACACCGAAGGGAAAGCGGGCCCAGCTCCCTGCTATCCCGGGGGATTGAGGGTTCGGCACGTCCCCCAAGGTGAACTCCACCACGCCGTCATCCGGAAAGTTGCCACTGAAGAGGCGCATGCGGTCCGTTCCATTGGCCTTATAGGCCATCCAGATGAACCGGTCGGTTCCCACCCCGAAGA
Source organism: Planctomycetota bacterium (assembly GCA_022567055.1). Lineage (GTDB taxonomy): Bacteria > Planctomycetota > Phycisphaerae > Sedimentisphaerales > Anaerobacaceae > JAIPFM01. The sequence goes on along the minus strand of JADFHU010000766.1, from coordinate 446 downwards.
GTTCGGTGCCGTTGTAGTCACCATGTTCGACGCCGAGACAGAAACGCGACGAGGTGCGTCTAGTCTGGCCGCCATGGACGTCCATCTGGTGTTCCCGGGCGAGTCTTCCCAGCAAGTCAAAGGCCTGCGTGTCATTTGAGACAGGTGTCAAGTCACGGGTCATTTCGCGAGACCGATGGGGCTGAACACCGCGTACAGGGCCAGGGTCAACAGGACAATGATAACGCCCACGAGTTTAGCGCCCTTGCTAGGTTCCAGGTTGATATCTGTTTTCGCTTTGAATTCAATGGGCTGCGCCAGCGGCCAGAGTTTCCGGATAAGCGCCATGATGATCAGGCAGAGAGCGAAGCAGATGGCCATGCGATTGAGGAACTGGATGTTGGGAGCGACCATCTTCAGCGCCCCATAGGAGACGATGTTGGTGAGCAGGCCGCTGACTCCGGACA